>DASQHH010000073.1:0-1696 GCA_035632195.1 Vicinamibacterales bacterium | reverse complement strand
TTCGGCCGGCTACCTGCGCCTCCGCACGCTGATGCGCGAGTTGAAGCTGCATACGGTCTGCGAGGAAGCGCAGTGCCCGAACATCGGCGAGTGCTGGCACCACGGCACCGCGACGTTCATGATTCTCGGCGACGTCTGCACGCGCGCGTGCGCGTACTGCGCGGTGTCGCACGGGAAGCCCGGCGCGGTCGATCCGCAGGAACCGGCGCGCATCGCCGACGCCATCGCGAAGCTCGCGCTCGATTACGTCGTCATCACCTCGGTGGACCGGGACGACCTCGCTGACGGCGGCGCATCGATCTTCGCGGACTCGATCCGCGAGACGCGGAGACTGCGTCCCGATTGCCGCATCGAAGTCCTGATTCCGGACTTCCAGGGGAACGAGTCGGCGCTGCGCGCCCTGCTGGACGCGCGTCCGGACGTCCTCAATCACAACACCGAGACCGTGCCGCGACTGTACCGGATGGCGCGGTCGGGCGGCCGCTACGCGCGCACGCTGGAGCTGCTGGATCGCTCGCGCCGCTATGCGCCGGATATTCCGACCAAGAGCGGCGTCATGGTGGGGCTCGGCGAAGAGCACGACGAGCTCGTCGCCACGTTCAGGGATCTGCGCGACGCGGGCTGCGGCATCCTGACGGTCGGGCAGTATCTGCGTCCCTCAGCCGAGCACGCGCCCATGGTCCGCTACTACACGCCGGACGAATTCCGGGAGCTGAAACAGATTGCGCTCGACCTCGGATTCGTGCACGTCGAATCCGGCCCGCTCGTGCGCAGTTCGTATCACGCGCACGAAACCGCAGACGCGTATGTCACACGGAGCGCGAGCCTTCAGTCGAGCGCGCTCGGCTAAAGCCTCGCGTTCCCGATCTCCACCGCGAGCTGTTTGAAGAAATCGTCGGCCAGCTTCCGCGCCGCCGCCTCGACCAGCCGCGATCCGACCGCGGCTATCAGTCCGCCGACCTGCACGTCCGCGTCGCACGCGACACGCGTGCCTTCCGGCACGGTGGCGAGCGTCAGTATCGCACGTCCCCGGAGGAAGCCGGGGCCGCCCTTGCCGTCGACGTTGAGCGTCAGCGATTCGGGCGGCTGCTTATCGGCTATCGCCGCCTTACCGGTGTAGCTCCCTTTCAGTCCGGCGACGCCGACCTTCAGCGCGGCCGCGTAGGCGTCCGGACCGGTTTCGGTCAGCGACTCGCAGCCGGGAATGCAGCGCTGAAGAATCGCCGGATCCACGAGCGCGGCAAACACCCGCTCGCGGTCGGCTGGCACGATGCTCTCGAGCGCCAGCCTCATTGCGGATTGCGGATTGCGGATTGCGGATTAATTGGGAGATTTGGGGATTTTGGGTTCTGGGTTCTTTGGCTCTGGGTTCCCTGGTTCTCGGTTCTCACGACGTTTGCCTTTCCGTGCAGTATTGATCGAGGACACGAAGATCCGCGTCAGCTGATCGGCCTCGTCGATCAGCCGGCCCGAGACATTCTGACCGACGATGCCGGCTTCCGTCAGTACCTCGAGCCACAGCGCGCTCTCGTCTGCCTCCCCTCCGCGTTACCCATCTTCATGATGAAGTCCCGGCGCGATTTCGGCGACACGATGCCCGATAGTTCGACGCGGTTCCAGTCCGGATCTCGCCAACTGGCGGCCGATGACCTCTGTGACAAGACCCGGAGGCAGGGCGGCGATGAACCGAATCATG
>DASQHH010000072.1:0-4739 GCA_035632195.1 Vicinamibacterales bacterium | reverse complement strand
GGACGGGGTCGGGCGGCGCCGCCGGACATGGCGGCATCGCCGGGGATTCCCGCGCCGGCCGGCCGGGGAGCATCCCCAGCTCTTCCAAGATATCGTCCGCGGACTCGACAATCTTTGCACCATCGCGCAAAAGTGCGTGATTTCCGCGATTTCGGCCGCTCAGGACGTTCCCCGGCACCGCCAGGACGTCCCGCCCCTGCTCGAGCGCCGCGCGCGCCGTAATCAGCGATCCGCTCTTCTCGCCGGCTTCGACGACCACCACGGCGCGCGAAAGCCCACTGATGATCCGGTTGCGCAGCGGAAAGAACTGGGGCAGCGGCGGCGTGCCGGCGACCAATTCGCTGATGACGGCTCCTTCCTGCGCGATCTCGCGCGCCAGCGCCTCGTGCTCCGGCGGATAGATGACGTCCACGCCCGATCCGAGTACGGCGATCGTGGCGCCGCCGCCGGCCAGCGCGCCGCGATGCGCCGCCGAATCGACGCCGCGCGCGAGACCGCTCACGACCACGAGCCCGGCCCGCGCGAGATCCCGTGCGAGACGTTCGGCAACCGACACCGCATACGGCGACGCGGCCCGCGACCCGACGATGGCGACCGCCGGCGCGTTGAGCGATTCGATCCGTCCGAGCGTCCAGAGCACCGGGGGTGGATCCGGAATCGTGGTCAGCACGATCGGATACGCGGCGTCGCTCCAGGCAACCGGTGTCAGCCCGCGGCCGGCACCGCGGCGGACCGCGGCGTCCGCCCGTTCCCGGAGCGCCGCCCGTTCCTCGGACCGATCGCCGAAATGGCGCGCGCACAGCCGACTGAGGATCTCGTCGGAAGGCTCGCCGGCGCGCAGTCGATCGCCGGCGGCAAGCCAGCACCAGGGGGGAAGGAGCGAGAGGGCGATGAAATCGCGGAGGTCCGGCATGAGCGCGCTCCTGCCGCGGCCCGACCTCCACCTTTATTATAGCGCGCGCTCGCGACGAAGAGCGGACACGGGCACGACGTTTCGTAATCGTCAGGGCACAAGTTGTTGAAAAACCGGCCGGTTTTTCGAACCCAGCCGTGGCACATCGCTTGCTCTTTCGGACCCTTGGAGTATATTGAGCGGTATCCGTCTCATGAAGGCGACCAAGGCGTCTCTCGCGATTTTCGCGACGACTCTGGCGATGCTGTCGGCCGCGGCGCCCGCGTTCGCCGACGCGCGGAAGGACGCCAAGGCGCAGGTCGATTTCGGCATCAACGTGGCGCAGCGAGGCCTGTGGCGCGAGGCCATCTACCGCTGGGAGAAGGCGACCGAGATCGATCCGACGTACTCCTCGGCGTTCAACGATCTCGCGATTGCGTACGAACACGAAGGGCAGCTCGACAAGGCGCGCAAGGCCTACGAGAAAGCCATCGAGCTGGATCCGAACAATCAGCAGATTCGCCAGAACTACGAGCTCTTCAAGGAAATCAATGACCGCACCAGCTCCAAGGAAAAGTAACGCGCGGCGCGCGGCGCTGGTCGCCTGCACGGCGGCGCTCGCCTTCGTGGCCATCGCGTGCGGTCCCGATTACTTCGAGATTCCCATCGAAACGCCCATTCAGCCGAAGCTCGATGTGTCCGCGTTCCAGCGCGTGCTCGTCGCCGGTTTCATCAGCGGCGGCACCGAGGACGTGGACGCAAATCAGGAGACCGTCCGCCTTTTGCGCAGCCAGCTCCGCACCAAGTCGCAGCTGAAGGTGATCGACGCCGACATCCTGCCGTTGATGGAAGTCGCCCAGGATCAGAACAAGGCGGCCTCGGGCGCGGACGAGACCTCCGGTGGCGCGCACGAAGGCGGTGCGCCCGGCGCGCAGGCGCCCCAGGATCACGCGCAGGCGCCCCAGGACAAGACCATGGCGCTGGCGACGAAGATCAAGGACGAGAAGGATCTCGAGCCGTACGAGCGTCTGTTCGCGAACACTGCCTACTGGAAGCGCATCGGCGAGGAGTATCAGAACCCGCTGATCGTCACCGGTACCGTGCTGTTCGTGGCCGACTCGAAGTCCGGCATCGTGCAGCGCGACGAAGAAGTCATGGACAGCTTCGGCCGGCGGATCGTCGTGCCGCGTCGCGTCTACACGGAGCGCAAGGGATTCGTCCTCCGTCCGAAGTTCGTCTTCATCGACGGCCGGACCGGTGCGACGATGTATTCGGAGACGCACCGCGAGGAGATCCTCTACAACTCGCAGCAGAACACGCCGGCGCTCTCGTCGTACTTCGAACTGATGGACCGCATCGTCCCGAACTTCCTGAGCGCGCTGAGCAGCCAGAAAATCAAGGGCACCCGCATCCTTCTGAAGTAGGGGCGGCTCGCGAGCGGCCCCTCCCCTGTGTTACACTGAACCCTTTGCACGGGTGCGAAATATGTACGCAATCATCAAAGCCGGCGGGCATCAGCTGAGGGTCGCCCCCGGCGGATACGTGGATATCGCCGGCACGGCCGGCGAGCCGGGCGCCGAGCTGACGCTCAAGGAAGTGCTGCTCGTCGAGAAGGACGGCGGCGAGATTCTGGCGGGCGCGCCGTTCGTCGCCAACGCGCGCGTCGTGGCCGTCGTGGACGGCGAGCGGCGCGGACCGAAGATCCGCGTGTTCAAGAAGAAGCGCCGCAAGGGCATGCGCCGCACGAAGGGCCATCGCGCCGTGTACACGCGCGTGCACATCAAAGACATCCTGGTGTAGTCATGGCTCACAAAAAGGGACAGGGCAGCTCACGCAACGGCCGCGACAGCAACTCGCAGCGGCTCGGCGTCAAGGCGCACGACGGCAACCTGGTCACCGGCGGGACCATCATCGTCCGCCAGCGAGGCCGGCGGTTCAGCCCGGGCCTCAACGCCGGCCTCGGCAAGGACAACACGATCTTCGCCAAGATCGCGGGCCGCGTGAAATTCGAAGACCACGGCGGCCACGGCCGCGTCATCAGCATTCATCCAGTCGAGTAAGTGTTCGTCGACGAAGTCGACATCCATGTCGCGGCCGGGAATGGCGGGCGCGGCTGTCTCGCATTCCGGCGCGAGCTCCGCGTGGCGCGCGGCGGCCCGAGCGGCGGTGACGGCGGTCGCGGCGGCTCCATCGCCGTCGTCGCCAGCCCCCACGTCAACACACTGATCAAATACCGGTTCCATCCGGAGTTCACGGCCGAGCGCGGCGGACACGGCGAGGGATCGAATTGCACCGGCCGCGCCGGCGGCGATCTCGATCTCGACGTCCCCATCGGCACCCTCGTTTACGAAAAGACCGACGACGCAGGCGAGCCGCTGCGACTGCTCGCGGACCTCGCGGAGGACGGGCAGCGCGTATTGGTCGCGCGCGGCGGACGCGGTGGACTCGGCAACGCGCATTTCGCGACGTCCACGAATCGCGCGCCTCGCAAGGTGCAACCCGGCGAGCCGGGCGAAGTCCGCGACCTGCACCTCGAACTGCGGCTCCTGGCGGACGTTGGACTGGTTGGATTCCCCAACGCCGGCAAGTCGACGCTCATTTCGCGCATCTCGGCCGCGCGGCCGAAGATCGCCGATTATCCCTTCACGACGCTGACGCCGAACCTCGGGGTCGTTGGCCTGAGCGACGACCGCAGCTTCGTCGTCGCCGACGTGCCGGGCCTCATCGAGGGCGCGCACCGTGGATTGGGTCTGGGCCATCGGTTCCTTCGGCATCTCGAACGGACGAAGGTCCTCGTGCACCTCATCGACGTCTCGGGCGCCAGCGGACGCGACCCTGCCGGCGACCTCGATACACTCCGCCGCGAGCTGCAGCTGTTCGATCCCTCGCTGGCCGCCAAGCCGCAGATCGTCGCGGCAAACAAGATCGACGCGGCGACCGACGATCCGGCGGCGTCGGCCCTCGCCGACCGCGCGAAGGCGCTCGACCTGCCGTTCTTCCGGATCTCCGCGGCAACCGGCGCGGGGATTCCGGCGCTGCTCGAAGCGATGTGGCGCCGGCTCGCCGACGCGCGGCGGTCGGCGGCCTGATTTCGCGTATAGTGAGGGCCACGCACCCACCGCATGTCTGAGTTGCGACGGATCGGCATCCTCGGCGGGACGTTCGATCCCATTCACGTCGGCCATAGGGACGTCGGCCACGCCGCGGAAACGGCGCTCGGCCTCACCCGGCTCTATGTGGTGACCGCGAAGACGCCGGCGCACCGCTCCCATCCGGTGGCGTCGCCGTTCCAGCGGTTCGCGATGGTCGCGCTGGCCATTCCCAAGCACGTGAACTGGCGCGCATCGGACATGGAGCTGCGGCACGACGCGGTCTCGTACACGGTCGACACGCTCGAGAAGTTCGGCGAGCGCGGCTACCACCGGGCCGAGCTGTACTTCATTCTCGGCGCCGACGCGTTCGCCAGCATCGACCAGTGGCGCGACTATCCGCGCGTCCTCGACCTGGCGAATTTCGCGGTCGTGTCGCGCCCGCGGGCGAGAGTCGACATGCTGAAGGAGCGGCTGCCCCATCTGCTGCAGCGCATGGCCCGGCCCGATGACCCGGTTCCCAACGATGAAACCCGGATCTTTTTGATCGATGCGCAGACCGCCGATGTGTCATCCAGTGCCATCCGTGCGAACTGCGAGTCGGGTCAGTCGATCCAGGGCATGGTCACGCCGATCGTCCAGCAATACATTGAGCAGCACGGACTTTACCTTCCCCGATCGACCGGCCGTCGCGCCTTGGACGCGACGGGCACGGACACGGCCGGCAGCTTGCATGGCAAAGACTGACAAACGCCCCG
>DASQHH010000071.1:0-8022 GCA_035632195.1 Vicinamibacterales bacterium | reverse complement strand
CTCGAAGCGGACGTCAATTTCAAGGTCGTCAAGGCGTTTGTCGACCGCGTGCGCGATCGGGCGATGGGCGCGGTGGACAACGGCGTTCTCAAGAGTCTGACGCCGGCGCAAGAGGTCGTCCGCATCGTGCGCGACGAGATGATCGCGCCCTTCAGCGACGCCCAGGGCGGGCTGCAGCCGTCGACGAAGCGGCCCAGGGTGATCCTGCTGCTGGGACTGCAGGGCGCCGGCAAGACGACGACCGCCGGCAAGCTCGCGAAGTGGCTCACGAAGCAGGGCCGCCATCCGCTGCTCGTGTCGACCGACGTCAAGCGTCCGGCGGCGATTGAGCAGCTGAACGTCGTCGCCCAGAAGGCCTCGGTGCGCGTGCACGATCCGGCGGGCGAGCTGGATCCCGTCGCGCGCGCGAAAGGCGCGGTCGCCGAGGCGTCGAACCTCGGGTTCGATGCGGTCATCGTCGACTCGGCGGGCCGGCTGCACATCGACGACGACCTGATGACCGAGCTCGCGGCGATCAAGAGCGCCGGCGAGTTCAATCGCCGCGTCGGCGTCACCGGCGTCGTCCTGACCAAGCTCGATGGCGACGCCCGCGGCGGCGCGGCGCTCTCGGTCGTGTCGGTCGTCGGCGTGCCGATCGCGTTCGCCGGCAGCGGCGAGCGGCTGGAGGATCTCGAGCCGTTCCATCCCGAGCGCGTGGTGTCGCGCGTCCTCGGCATGGGCGACGTGCTGTCGCTCATCGAGAAGGCCGAGGCGGCGATCGAGGTCGAAGACGCGGAGCGGCTCGAGCAGAAGATCCGCGTCAACGAGTTCACGCTCGAGGATTTCCGCGATCAGCTCAAGTCGATCCGGAAGATGGGTCCGCTCGAGCAGATCGTCGGAATGCTGCCGGGGATGGGCAACATCAAGGCGCTGGCGGAGAACAAGCCGGACGAGAAGCAGTTGTCGCGCGTCGAGGCGATCATCGCCTCGATGACGCCTGACGAGCGGCGCAAGCAGCACATCATCAACGGCAGCCGCCGCAAGCGCATCGCGAAGGGAAGCGGGACGTCGGTCGAGGAAGTGAATCGTCTGCTGAAGCAATTCGTGCAGATGCAGAAGATGTTGAAACAGCTCGGCGGATTGGCCGGGCTCGCCGGCGGCGGCAAGAAAGCGCGCCGCCAGGCGATGCAGATGCTTCGCACCCGCCATTAGGCGGTGCTCGAAAGCAGCGAAGCGAATCAGATGGGCGAGTTCGAGCCTCGCGCGTCATTCAGGAGAGCGTCATGGTCGTCATCCGTCTGCGCCGGGCAGGTTCCAAGAAGCGTCCGTTCTTCCGCATCGTTGTCACCGATTCGCGCGCCGCACGCGACAGCTCGTTCGTCGAAATCCTCGGACACTACAATCCGCGCAGCAAACCCGCCATCGTCGACGTCGATCGCGAGCGGGTCGACTACTGGTTGAAAAAGGGGGCGCTGCCGTCAGATTCGGTGCGGACGCTGATCGCGCGGCACCTGAATCCGGAGAAGAAGCCGGTTGCGGCCGGCGCGGCCGAAGACCCGCACCGTTCCGAAACGATCATCATGCACCGTCCGCCCGCGGTCGATCCGCATCAAGCGGAGACCGTGGTGATGCCGCCGCGCCCGGCGGGGACCAAGTAACGTGGGTGTTCGAGACGTCGTCGAGGTGATGGCGAAGGCGCTGACCGACAGACCGGACGCGGTCAAGGTCACGGAGTCGCAGCACCAGCACGTGACGCTGATCGAACTGTTCGTCGCGCCGACGGACTTCGGCAAGGTCATCGGCAAACAGGGACGGACCGCGGCTGCGCTGCGCACGCTGGCGTCGACGGCGGGTGAAAAAGACGGGAAGCAGGTGACGCTCGAAATCCGCGAGGGCCGTTGAGCGCGCCGCAGTGGGATGACATGGCGGTCGTCGGGATGATTGCCCGGGCGCACGGGAATCGCGGCCAGGTGATCGTGAATCCGGAGACGGATTTTCCGGACGAACGGTTCCAGGCCGGGGCCGAGCTGTTCATCGAGCGCGGCGGCGCCGCGGCGCCGATGCGGATCATCGCGATGCGGTTGCAGCAGGACCGGCCGGTGATCGCGTTCGATGGCGTCGCCTCGATGGACGACGCGGAGGCGCTGGCCGGCAAGGAGCTGCGCGTGCCGATGGATCGGCTGGCGGCGCTGCCGCACGATACGTTCTATCACCACGATCTCGTGGGGTGCCGCGTCGAGACGCGCGGCGGCGCGACCGTCGGGATCGTGAGGCGCGTGGACGGCACGGCCGGCGGCAGCCGGCTGGTCGTAGCCCGGGAGGCAGGGGCCCCCGGGTTGGAAAACGGCGCGCGTGGCGACGTCGAGATTCCGCTCGTGGCGGACATCTGCACGACCGTCGACATCGGCGCGAAGCGGATCGTGATCGATCCGCCGGAAGGGCTGCTGGATCTGAATCCGTGACGTTCGACATCGTCACGATTTTTCCGGCGATGATCGAGCAGCCGCTCGCGGCAGGTGTGATCGGCCGCGCGATCGGACGCGGAACGCTCGACGTGAAGGTGCGCGATCTGCGCGACTACACGACCGACCGCCACCGCGTTGTCGACGACGTGCCGTACGGCGGCGGGCCGGGAATGGTGTTGAAGCCCGAGCCGATCTTCCGAGCGCTCGACGCGATCGTCGCGGAGCGCGGAGCGGCGCCGGGAGGGCTCTCCGTCGTCCTGACGTCGCCGCAGGGAACGCGGCTGACGCAGGCAGTCGCGGAGCGGTTGAGCCGCGCCGCCCACGTGGTGCTGCTGTGCGGCCGGTACGAAGGAGTCGACGAGCGCGTCCGGTCGCGCGTCACCGACGAGATTTCGATCGGCGATTACGTGCTGTCGGGCGGTGAGCTGCCGGCGCTGGTCATCCTCGAGGTCGTGGCGCGGCTCGTGCCCGGCGTGGTCGGCGACGAGCGGTCGGTGACCGAAGATTCGTTCGCGCGCGGCCTGCTGGACTTTCCGCATTACACGCGGCCGGCGGAACTCGCGGCGGCGGACGGACTGGATGGTGGCGTGTTGAAGGTGCCGGAGGTGCTGTTGTCGGGCAACCACGGCGAAATCCGACGGTGGCGCAAGCGGGAAGCGCTGAGCCGCACGCTCCATCGCAGGCCGGACCTGCTGGACGGCGCCGTATTGGACGATGAAGAGAAAGAGATTCTGAAGGAGCTGAAACATGGGCGCGATCGAGCTCGTTGAGAAATCGCAGCTGGCCGAGCGGCCGGCGATGAAGTCGGGCGACACCGTCCGCGTGCACGTGAAAGTGCGCGAGGGCGACAAAGAGCGGATCCAGATCTTCGAGGGCGTGGTGATCGGCGTGCACCGGGGCGGCACGCGGGCCTCGTTCACGGTCCGCAAGGTCTCGTTCGGCCAGGGCGTCGAGCGCATCTTCCCGCTGCACTCGCCGACGATCCACAAGGTCGAGGTGACGCGCTCGGCGAAAGTCCGGCGCGCGAAGCTCTATTACCTGCGCGACCTGAAGGGCAAAGCGGCGCGGATGAAAGACAGCCAGCAGTAGCCGGGATCCGTGACGCGAGTCCCGGCCACGCGGACGCTCGAGAATGCGATGCGGCGCATGGGATTCATGTACGTCGCGGGATGCGACGAGGTCGGCCGCGGCTGTCTGGCAGGTCCCGTCGTCGCAGCGGCCGTGGTGCTCCATCCGGACCGGCACATCGCCGGCGTCTGCGACTCGAAAGCGGTCCCTGCGGCCGAACGCGAGCAGCTGTACGGCCGGATCGTGGTGGACGCGGTGACGTGGGCGGTGGCGTGGGCTGAGCCTGCCGAGATCGATCGCATCAACATCCACCAGGCCTCTCTGCGGGCCATGCAGCGCGCAGTGCTGGCGCTCGCGCCGCTGCCCGACGTCGTGCTCGTCGACGCGTTCCGCGTGCCGGATCTGCCGATGGCGCAGCGGGGCGTGCTGCACGGCGACCGCCGATGCTCGGCGATTGCCGCTGCGTCGATCGTCGCGAAAGTGACACGCGACCGCCAGATGCTCGAGCTCCACGGCCGCGACCCGCGTTACGGCTTCGATCGCCACAAAGGCTACGCGACCGCCGATCATCTCGACGCCGTTGCACGATTTGGCTACTCCGACGTGCATCGCCGAACGTTTCGTCCGCCCACGCTGTTTGATACGATTGGCTAGAACCCTTCAACAGCTTCCGATACCCTTACTGAAGTGCCCATCGACCGCGCCGCCACGCTTCGCAACGCCGAGAAACTGCTGCGGACGGGCAAGCTCGAGCCCGCCATCGCGGAGTACCTCAAGGTCGTCGACGAACAGCCGGCCGACTGGAATACCGCCAACACGCTGGGCGACCTCTATGTCAAGGCGAACCAGATCGACAAGGCGATCGAGCAGTACCTCCGCATTGCCGATCACCTGAACGATGAAGGGTTTCTGCCGAAGGCGTCGGCGCTCTACAAGAAGATTCTCAAGCTGAAGCCCGACCATGAGCACGCGCTGCTCCAGGCTGGTGAGATCGCCGCAAGCCAGGGTGTGCTCGCCGACGCGCGGTCGCTCATGTCTCAGGTCGTCGCCAAGCGGACCGCCCGCCGCGACGTCCGGGGCGCCGCCCAGGTCCGCATCCGGATCGGCACGCTCGATCCGGCCGACTACGAGGGCCGCACGGCGGCCGTAAAAGCGCGCCTCGAAATCGGCGACACGGATGGCGCGCTCCACGACCTCAAGCAGATGGCCTCGGAGCTTCTCGAAAAGACGCGCCCGGCCGAAGCGCTCGAGGCGCTGCGCCAGGCGGCGCAGCTCGCGCCCGACGATGCGGACATCCGCGCGCAGCTTTTCGACGTGTACGTCGCCAACGGCGACTTCGGGCGCGCGCGCGAATGCGCGACGACGGCCGCGCAGTTCAAGGATCTGGCGTCCCGGCTCGAATCGCTGGGACGCGCCGACGAAGCGCTGACCCTTCTGCGCGAAGCGGCGCAGGCCGACCCGGCCGACGTCGAGCTGCGCACGCGGCTCGCGCGCACGTTCGCGTCCAGCGGCGACATGGCCGCGGCCGGCGAGTACCTCACCGTCGAGAGCGCCGCCGGCGATCCCGATCTGCTCTTCGTCGTCGCTGAGCTCCGGTTGAGGGCCGGACAGACCGACGAAGCGATTGACATCGCCAAGAAGCTGCTCGCCGAGGATCCGTCGCGCCGCGAGGCCATCGGCCGCGCCGGATGCGCCGTCGCGCAGGAGGCGCCTGACGCAGGTTTTGCGCTCGTCGAGCTCGCCGCCGACGCGTCGGTTGCGGCCGCCGACGCGCCCGCCGCTTCCGCGCTGCTCCAGGAATTCATTGCGAAGGCGCCGCACCACATTCCGGCGCTGCTGCGCCTCGTCGAGATTTCGGTCGACAGCGGCGTCGAGTCGACGATGAACGCCGCGCAGGCGTCGCTCGCGGACGCCTACCTCGCGGCGGGGAAAGCCGAAGAGGCTCGGTACATCACCGAGGAGCTCGTCGCGCGCGAGCCGTGGAATCCCGACAACCTCCAGCGGTTCCGACGGACGCTCGAGATGCTGGGCGAGCGCGATCCCGACGCGGTAATCGCCGAACGGCTGGGCGGCGGAACGCCCTTCACGAGCACCGATCTCAAGAGCGGCGATTTTCCCGAGTTCCAGGCGCCCGTGCCGGAGCGCGAGAACCCGTTCGTCGAGCCGGCGCGCGCCGCAGGTCCGCCCGAGGGGGACGACGACGCCGGCGTCGGCGCCGACGCGTCCGGACCGTGGACGTCGCCCGCGGCGACCGAAGATCCGTCGCCGGTTGCGGGTCCATCGCATGCTCCTGAGTCCGCGGTACCGCCGCCAGAACCGCCGCCGCACTCGCCGGACGAAGAGTTGTCCTTCAGCACCCTGATGAACGACCTCGAGGCGTCGCCCCAGCCGCCGCCGCCGGATCCGAAGCCCAAACCCAAGCAGCCGGCAACCGCGCACGCGTCGTCCGAGGATGTCGACGTCGACCTCAGCATCGTTCTGGACGACATCAAGCGCCCGAGCGCCCCGCCGGTGGCCCCGCCGCGGCCTGCGGCGACACCCGCGGCGCCGGCCGCCGCATCCGCGTCGCGCACGGCGAACCTGGAGAGCGTGTTCGACCACGTCCGCGACGATGCCACGCGCAAGACGGCGCTCGACCTCGCGGACACGCTGTATCGCCACGCACTCGCGCTGCGACAGGCGGGCGACATCGACGGCTGCATCGAATCGCTGATCTTCGCGTCGCGCGCGCCGAAGTACCGGTTCCAGACGGCGTCGCTGCTCGGCCGGCTGTACCGCGAGCGGGGACAGATGTCGTCGGCGGTGGAATGGTTCGAGAAGGCGGCGCAGGCCCCGGCGCCGACCCAGGAGGAGTCGTATCTGCTGCTCTACGATCTCGCGGACGCGCTCGAGCGCGAAGGCGAGGTCGCCCGCGCGCTTGCCATTTGCCTCGAGCTGCAGGCGGAGGCCGGAGGCTACGAGGACATCGACCAGCGCATCGAGCGCCTCTCGAAAGTGCAGGCGCGGGGGTAGCATCTGATCCGTCGGCTCGTCTACGTCGCGTTCTTTCTCGAAGTCGGGCTCCTGCTGATCGTCCTGCCGTGGTCGGCGTTCTGGGAACGCAACTACTTTGCGCTGACGTTTCCGTCCCTGCAGCCGCTCCTGACCAATAACTTCGTCCGCGGCGCCGTGACCGGGCTCGGTCTCGTCAATCTGACCGCCGGGTTCGCGGACCTGGCGCACGTCTTCCTGTCGCGCCCCGGCGGCGGCGTCGGCCCCGAATGACGAGTCGAGGGATGATGGTGTGCGTCGTGACCGATCGACGCCGGCGCGATCCGGTGGAGCAGGCGCGCGCGGCGGCCGCCGCGGGCGTCGACCTGATCCAGGTTCGTGAGCGCGATCTCGACGGCCGCACGCTCGCGGCGCTGGTTCGCGCCGTTCTCTCGGAGGTGAACGCCGCCGGCGGCCGCTCCGCGGCGCGCGTCGTCGTCAACGACCGCGTGGACATCGCGCTGGCGTGCGGCGCGCACGGCGTCCATCTGCGCAGCGACTCGATCGACGCCGCGGCCGTGCGAACGATGGCGCCGTCCGGCTTCCTCGTCGGGCGATCGGTGCACGCGCCGGCGGCCGCGCGGTCGGCCGGACCGGTCGACTACCTCGTCGCTGGCACGGTGTTCCGAAGCGCATCGAAGGACGATCGCGCGCCGCTGCTGGGCATCGAGGGGTTGTCGGCAATCGTGCGCGCGTCCGGAGCGCCCGTGCTGGCGATTGGCGGCATCACAGCCGAGCGGCTGACGGAGATTGCGGCTTCAGGCGCGGCCGGCATCGCCGCGATCGGGCTCTTCGCGGAGGCAGCGCCGCTCGCGCCGGTCGTGGCCGACCTGCGGGCGCGGTTTGACAGCGTGAAAACGGCTCCCTAACATTAGCGCGGTCACCGGTGGCGGGAGAGCGGACGGCAGGCGACTTCGGCGGCAGGCTGCGCGAGGCCCGCGAGCGGCGCGGGGTCACGCTGCGTCAGATCGCCGCCGCCACGAAGATTTCGGTCCGCGTGCTCGAGGGACTCGAGCGCAACGACATCTCGCTGCTGCCAGGGGGCATTTTCTGCCGCGCGTTCGTCCGGTCGTACGCCATCGAAGTCGGCCTCGATCCCGAAGCCACCATCCAGGATTTCATCGGAGCCTTTCCGCACGATTCGGTCACCGCGGGTCACGCGCGCTCCGGCGAGATCGAGGATCACGAAGCGATCGAAAGCGATCGGCGCACGGCGACGACGTTCGTCCGCCTCGGCCTGATCAGCGTCCCGATCGTCGTCATCGTGCTGTATTTCGCGACGGCCGGCCGCCGTGCGACGCCGACATCCGCCGCCGCACCGCAGAAGCCTGCGCCGGCGGCCGACCTCCGCCACGACGCGCCCCCGCCGCCGCCGGCCGCCGATCCGGCTCCGTCTGCTGCCGCACCGATCCCTGCTGCGCCGGCTGCGCCCGAAGAACGATTGACCGTCGGCCTCGAAGCGCGTCGTCCCTGTTGGGTG
>DASQHH010000070.1:0-4702 GCA_035632195.1 Vicinamibacterales bacterium | reverse complement strand
CGCTTCTATCCCGTGATGTTCACGCCGGCTTCAGGCGCGAAGTTCGGCGGCCAGAAGTGCAGCGGCGTGTTCATCATCGTGACCGACCGCGGGCTGCTGCGGCCCGTGCGGCTCGGCCTCGAAGTTGCCAGTGCGCTCGTGCGCCTGCACGGGGACGCGTTCACGCTCGAAGACGCCGCCGCGCTGTTTGGATCGAAGGCGATGCTGTCCCGCGTTCGCACGGGCGAGGATCCTGCGGCCATCGCCGACGCGTGGCGCGCCGACGACACGAAGTGGCGCGCGACGCGCGCTCCGTACCTGCTTTACTGACTCAAATCAGCCATGTCGGCTGATACAGCAGAACGTACACGAGCACGCCAGACACGGATACGTACATCCAGATCGGAAACGTCCAGCGCGCGATGGCGCGGTGCCGCGGGTATTTGCCGCTGAGCCCCCGCGACAGCGTCACGATCGCCAGCGGCAGGACGACGAACGCGAGGCTGACGTGCGTGATCAGGATGGTGAAGTAAATCGGCCGCACGATCCCCTGCCGCAGGAACCGGACGTTGCCGACCTGCGCGTGGTAGATGACGTAGCAGACCAGGAACAGCGCCGACGCGCAGAACGCCGCGATCATGAAACGGCGGTGCAGCTCGATCCGCCGCGCCTTGATCAGCAGGAACCCGATCAGCAGCAGCGTGCCGGACGTCGCATTGAGCGTGGCATTGATCGCGGGGAAGTAATGAATCACGTCAGAAATGTAGGGCAGCCTGCCCTACAGCTTATTCGCTATCATCGCGATCCAGAGCAGCGGCAGGTACGTGATCGAGCCGAGGAACAGCATCCGCGCGGAGGCGTAGTCGCGATCGGCGGCGAAGCGGATGGCCAGCCACACGAAACCGAGCCCGAGCGTCACCGCGAACGCCAGATACGCGGCGCCCGCGACGCCGATGAACGACGGCAGCAGGCTGATCGGCAGCAGCACGCCCGCGAAGAACACCGCCTGGCGCGCGGCGCGCCGGCCGGTCGGATCGATGACGGCGAGCATCGGGAACTGCGCCCGCGCGTAGTCGTCCCGGAACAGCCACGCAATCGCCATGAAGTGCGGGACCTGCCACAGGAACAGAATCGCGAAGAGCGCCGCTCCGCCCTGCGCGATGCTGCCGTGCGCGGCCGTCCAGCCGATGAGCGGCGGCAGCGCGCCCGGGACCGCGCCGACGAGCGTCGACAACGGCGTCCGCCGCTTCATCGGCGTGTAGACGACGAGGTAGATGAGGATTGTCGCCGCTGCCAACGCCGCCGACAGCCGGTTCGCGCGAAAGGCGAGCAGCGCGAGCCCCGCGATCGACAGCAGCGTACCGAACACGGCGGCGTCGAACGACGAGACGCGCCCGCCCGGCAGCGGGCGCCCGGCCGTCCGCTGCATCATGGCGTCCGTGTCGCGCTCCGACACCTGGTTGAGCGCCGCCGCTCCGGCTGCCACGAGCGCAGTGCCCGCCACCGCCGCCGCCATCGCGCCGACGTCCGTCGCCCCGTTCAGTCCCATGTAATAGCCGGCGGCGCTGCTCGCGACGACCAGGACGTTGAGCCGCGGCTTCATCAACTCGACGTAGTCGGCGAGGGCGGGCTTCGGTGTGGCGGACTGCACCGCTGCTGCCTGAACGAGTTCGGCCGGCGCGTTCTTCATGCGCGGGCTCCCGGCGCATCCCCGACGGGCGGAGCAAGCTCCGCGCCGACACGCGTCCGAGAGGCAGAAGGTTTGAGCGACGCGATCCGGATCTGCCACGCGCGGAGCGTGATTACGAGCGACATCGTCAACACCAGCGCGCCGCAGACGACGTGGAGGCTGTTGATCCAGACCTGGCGTCGCGACAGCACGGTCAGCGCGCCGAGCGTGACCTGCACCACCGTCAGGATGATCAGTCTCAGCGCCGGGTTCGCGAGCTCGACGCGATCGGTGTGCCGCCGCCAGACGTAGCTCGCCGTCAAGAGGACCGACAGCGCGACGAGCGCCGCGCCGACGCGGTGGGCGAAATGCACGGCGATCTTCGCCGACCAGTGATCCGGCACGACGTGGCCGAACATCAGCGGGAAGTCCGGGATCGCCAGGCCCGCGCCGGTGTGCCGCATGACCGCACCGATCAGGATCTGCGTGTAGATGACCGCCGTCGTCGTTGTCGCGATGGCGCGCAGACGTCCGTCGTCGACCGGCCTGACCGTGTCGCGCCACTGCGGCGACGTGAAGACGGCAATCGCCACCGTCATGCAGAAGAAGATTTCGGCGAGGCCCGCATGCGCGGTCGAGACCGCCGGCGGCAGGAAGAACAGGACCGTCAGGCCGCCGAGCACACCCTGCGCGACGATGGCGCCGAGCGCCGCGAGGCCGAGCCACCGCATCCAGCGCCGCGGCTCGGCCATCCACAGCCAGACGGCGAGGCCGATGGTGAGCATTCCGACGGCGCTGGCGATCAGCCGATGGCCGTGCTCGTAGAAAATGCCGCCGACCATGTTCGACAGCGGGAACGTGAACATGTTCCAGCCGTACGTGGTCGGCCAGTCGGGAACCGACAGACCGGAATCGGTGCTCGTGACGAAGCTGCCCGCGAGGATCAGGAGGATCGTGCAGGCGACGACGAAGCGGGAGTACCTGTGAAGCATCCTGGCAGGTGGGGCAGGTGGGGCTGGTAGGGCAGGCGGGGCCGGTAGGAAAAGCAGGTTCTTACCTGCCCTACCCGCCCTACCTGCTTTACACGCCCTACCCGCCCTGCTGCCTCACTAATTCGTGGCGGTCGCCGTCGGCTTGAACACGAAGTTGATTTCCTTCGTGTCTTTAGCGCCGATCGTAACGCTCTGCGTCATCGTGCCGAGCTTCTCATGCCAGGCTTCGATCGTGTACGTGCCCGGCGGCAGGTTCTTGATGTCGAACTGGCCGTCCTTGTCGGACACGGCGAAGTACGGATGGTCGAGGACGCCGACATAGGCGTTCATCCAGCCGTGCACGTCGCACTTGAACGGCACCATCACTTCCTTGGCGGTGAACGTGTGCGTCGTCTTCATGCCCTGGATCGGCTGGCCGGTGTTGAATTCCTGGTTCGTCTTCGGGACTGCGTGGATGTTGTGCAGCGTCGGATCGCTGTTGAGGATCGTCAGCGGCTGGCCGACGCGCATGCCGAACACGTGCGGATGGTACCGGCAGTTGTGCTGGTCGATCTGCGCGGTGTCGGTCGGCGAGTCGTACGCGTAGTTGCCGAGGCCGTCCTTGACGTACACGAAGACGTTCTCGAGGGCCTTGCCGTCGGCGCCGACCTCGTACGTCTCCTGGAACTGCGGCGTCGGGTTCGCTTTCACGCACACCGGATCGGCGTTCATCTTGATGTCGGCGTTCTTCGGCACTGCGCCGTCGACCGTCACGCCGCCTTTGAGCTCGCCGGCCGTCGCGCTGTCGACCTTCGTCGCTCCCGCCGGCGGTGCCGCGGCGCCGCCACCGCCCGCCTCCGTCGACTCCTTCGAGCCGCCGCCGCACGCGAACACCGATGCGGCCAGCGCTGCGGCCACCGCACCACCCACCCAGGTATTTCGTAGACGCATGATCTCTCCTGCCGTGTGTAGGGGCGGAGCTGAGTCCGCCCGCGTAAAAATGTAACTGCCAATCATATCTCAGGGGGCGGTCAACTCATTTGACGCCGGCCTCGCTGAGTTTCCGGTCCACCCGGTCGGCGATCCAGTGCGCATCCCACCATTCGACGGGATTGACCATCTTTCCCCCCACCAGCATCGTGAAGTGGAGATGGTCGCCGCCCGCGAGGCCCGTCGAGTCGCTGCGTCCGATCTGCTGGCCGCGCGCCACTTTGTCGCCGACGTTGACGTCGAACGACATCAGGTGGCCGTAGAGCGACTGCACGCCCATGCCGTGGTCGATGATGACGCAGTTGCCGTAGATGCCGAGCCAGCTCGCGTTCAGCACCACGCCGTCGTTCGCCGCCATCACCGGGACGTGCTCGGTGACCGCGAGGTCGAAGCCGAGGTGCGTCTGGCGGTCGACTTCCTTGCCCTTGTAGAAATACGTCCGCCGATCGGCGAAGCTCGCTTCGACTTTCGAGTTGCCCAGCTGCACGAACGGCTGGCTCCACGCCCGCCCGGGCGACGTCTTCTTCGCGAACGCCGCGATTTGGTCGGTGTTGATCTTCCGCAGCTCGCCGTTGACGCGCAGAAAGCCCGGCAGCATGTCGCTGCCCTCGGCGGGCGGCGCCATCTTCAGCTCCGGCGAATGCTCGATGATCTCGGGGACGACGCGGTTGAGGAACTTGTCGTCGAGCTCGATGCGGCTGCTCTTGAACGGTTTCTCGAACACGTTGTCGACGAACGTGGCCTTCGACTCGTTGCCCGCATCGTCCCGCGCGAAGGCGGCGATGCGCGCGTTCAGGTCCTGGTCGTACAGCAGGGCGAAGAACGCGCCTTTGACGGACGGATCCGATCCGAGCGCGAAGCCGGGGTACTCGACGTCGCCGACGCGGACGCCCGACGCGACGTCGGGCGGCGTCACCTTGTAGACGACGAATTCCGATCCGCCGTGGTTGACGTAGTGCTTCGAGGACATCACCGCGATGCGCGGCGCCTCGAGCCGCACCTGGAAGTCCTTCGACGCCGTGCTCGAGAGCTCGCGCAGATTCAGAAACGACTGCCGCGTCGCGTTGACGACGATTTTCGCGGCGCCCGATCG
>DASQHH010000069.1:0-4818 GCA_035632195.1 Vicinamibacterales bacterium | reverse complement strand
GGGGAGCGCGATGGGCTACCTGTACGCAAATGTCCTCGGCCGCACGTATCCCGACAGCATCGTTCCGGACGTCATCAACAGAGCAGGCCCGTTCCGGAAGCTGGTGCCTGCACTCTACTGGTCGAGCGATTCGGGCGGCAGCCAGGGAGAGCACACGTTCTCGTTCGCCACGGATGCTCACTTTACGAATACGACGAAGTACAACTTCCTGCACGTGCTGCCAATGGCCGCCGGCGCGATCGGGACGCCGCCGGCGGGCAGCGGCCTGCTGCCGTACACGGACGGCCCAGCGGCCGGCAAGGCGGTGTACGACTCGCTCACCGGATTCTCGTGGGCGCTCGACGGCAACCTCGCTTCGACGCACCGCTTCGGCGTGTCGAGCACGACGACCATCACGACCGACGACGGGCGGGTGCTCACGGTACCGCTCGTCGACGCGGACGGCGCCATGCTGTTCGACACCGCGAACGGACCGGGCGGATGGATCGACGCGATGAACGCCGCCAACTACGCTGGATCGAGCGCCTGGGAAATCCCGTTCGACACGGCCTTTGACGACCTGTTCGCGCACTTGACGATCGGCGCCGGCAGCGTTCTCTTCGAGTCGGATCGGCGTGTCGAGCCGTTCCGCAATTTCCAGCCGTTCTTCTACTGGGCGTGCGAGCGCGGCGACACCTCGCGGCAGGCGCCGTGCGATCCAGGGCTGAATCCGCCCAACAACCCGGTCGACAACGGGCCGATGCGCTGGAGCTTCGATTTCGACGAGGGATTTCAGGGAACCGACAAGATCGAAAAGCAGTTCTACGTCGAGGTGTACTACCCGGCGCCGCGGCGTTGATCGCATCGCCGGTTCGGGGACCGCTTTGCGCGCGCTAAACTGAACCGGATGGCGACGAGAGCTGACGTCACCCGGATCGCTCTCTCGATGCCGGGCGCCGAGAAGGCAGTCGACCGGTTCGCATTCGGAGTCCGCATCAAGGGCAAGTTGAAGGCCTTTGCGTGGGTGTGGATGGAGCGCGTGGTGCCGAAGAAGCCGCGCGTGCCGAATCCGCGCGTGCTCGCCGTCCGCGTCGCCACCCTGGCGGAAAAGGAGCGGCTGCTCGACGAACATCGGAAGGAACTGTTCACCGAGCCGCACTACGAAGGATTTCCCGCCGTGCTCGTGCGCCTCGACCTGGTCCGCATCCCGATGCTGCGCTCGCTCCTCACGGAGGGCTGGCGCTGCAGGGCTTCGGCAGACTTGCGTCTGAATGCCCCGTCGCCGAGAAAGCGCCGGCGAAGCCGCCACGTATAATTGACGACACTTCATGGCAGCGATCGCACGATTCGGCACACGAATGGTCCCCGAGCTCGAGCGGATCATCCGCGAGTGCCGGGAACAGAAGCAGCTCGTTCAGGGTCCGCACATCGCAGCGTTCGAGGACGAGTACGCGCGGTTTCTCGGCGGCGGCCACGTCCGCGCGGTCTCGACCGAGTACGGCCGCATGGGCCTCTACTTCATCCTCAAAGCCCTCGACCTTCCGCCCGGCTCCGAGATCATCGTCCCCGCGCTGACGTTCTGGGTCGTTCCGGAAATCACGCGCGTCGCGGGACTGACGCCCGTGTTCGCCGACATCGACCCCGCCACGTTCACGATGCGTCCGGAGGCGGCGGAGCGCGCCATCACACCGAAGACGCGCGCCATTCTGCCGACGCACCTCTACGGCATGGCGTGCGACCTCGACCCGATCGTCGCGCTTGCGAAACGCCACAACCTCAAGATCGTCGAAGACTGCGCCCACTCGCTCGGCGCTCAATACAAAGGAAGGATGGTCGGCACGCACGGCGACGCCGCCTTCTTCAGCTTCCAGGCGTTCAAGCCGCTCAACACATTCGGCGGCGGCCTCACCTGGGTGCGCGACGCGAGCGTCGCGAAGCGCGTCAGCGAATTCGCCGAAGCGGAGGAATGGCCGACCGGCAAGCGCGTCGAGGAGATCCTGCGGATCGGCTACTGGCAGTACACGTTCATACGGCCGAAGGTGTTCACCTGGTCGCTCTTCCCCATCTGGTGGGCGGCGTCGTTCACCGACTGGAAGCCCGAGAAGCGGCTGTGGGAGGAGGTCCGTCGTCTCGATCCGCTGCCGGCGCACTATCGCGGCCGCTTCTCGAACGTCCAGGCGGGCATCGGCCGCGCGGGCCTCGCGCGGCTGCCGGAATACATCGAGCGCACGCGGCGCCACGCGAAGACGCTGAACGAGATGCTCGGCGACCTGCCCGGCGTCACCGTACCGTCGATTCCCGAGGGGCGGACGCACGTCTACTACCAGTACTGCGCGTACGTGCCGGACAGCGTGGACCTCGTCCGGCGCTGCATCCGCCGCGGTGTGGACGTGGCGCCGATGCACGTCGACGATTGCACGAAGATGCCGCTCTTCGGCTGGCAGGGCCCGCCCGCGCCCGGAGCTGCGAAGGCGATGACGGCCGTGCAGGTGCCCGTGTACGAATCGCTGTCGGACGCCGAGATCGAGCGCATCGGCCGCCTGGTCAGAGCGCAGGTGCTGAAGACCCGATCGACGCCGGCGTCCGTGTCCGCGTCAACTGCCTGAGCTCCGCGTCGACAAGAGCGATCGCCTTCGGCTTCCAGGCGCGTCCCGAATCGGCTCGCTCCATGGCTCGCTGCGCGAAGCGTCTTCCAGGCACTCGACGCGCCGGAACGAGCTACGCGTCTCCCCTCCGGCGTGGTTTTTCTCGGGCAGATTCAGAAGCGCAAGCGCAGATGTTTCGCCCCGCGAATGGAGACGCCTGGTGCGCGAGTCGCGACGGATTCGCGAAGCGAAGCGTCAGCGCTTCCGCTGCTGGATCTGCGCGAGGAAGAACTCCTTCAATGGTGCATTAGTCAGTCCGAGCTGCGTCGCTTCGTCCAGCGCCTTGTCGGTGTCCCATCCATCCACGATCGCGCGCTTCATGAGCCACATACCTGCGGCTCTGCCACCGCCCGCTCAATGAATGAACGCCGGCTGCACGCCCGGCGCGGTGATCGTTTTCAGGAACGTGTCGACGGCCGCCGGATCCGGCGCCGAGGAACTGAACGGGATGTGGTAGTACGGAATCCCGGCCGCCTTCGCCGCGGCGATGTTGCCCTCGATGTCAGCCCCCTGCTCGGTCGCGAGGCGCAGGTTGATGATCGACGCGAAACCCATCTTCTTGATTTCCGGAATCGCGGAGGGCGTGATGGCGCCCGCGCACGCCACGGTCGTCTCGATCTTGGCGAAGTTCCGGACGCCGGGAACTTCCTGCCTCACGACCTGCGCACTCGCGTCGTTCGCCATCAGGCCAACGACGGCGAACAGCGCGAGCGTCCGATACTCGAGTCGCATGCCGCCACCTCCATCAGCCGGGCAGCTTACCACCGTTCGCAATCACCGCATCCTTCTGCGCGCGCGTCAGCTGCTTCAGCGAGTACTCCCGCGCGAGCGCCTTTCCCAGCGACCGGAACGCCTCGCGATATACCAGCCGCACCGGACGCCGGCCCGCCGTGTACTTCGCGCCGCGGCCGCTGTTGTGCGCCCGCTCCCGCGCGGCGGGATCGCGCGCGTAGCCGGTGTAGAGCGTCCCGTCCGCGCACCGGACGATGTAGACGTAGTGCATGGTCTATTTCGGGCTGCGCTCCTTTTCCGCGAAGCGCGCGCCCCTGAGGATGTCGGGCATTCCGTAGTTGCCTTCGTGGCACGCGTACTCGTAAAGCGGCCCTTTGGCGGCGAGCATCGGAATCTCGGCGCTCCACGGCCTGGTCCACGTGCTGGAGTCCTCGACCGTGAACTGGTAGACGATCGTGTCGGCGCTCACTCGCGTGAAGCGCTCGACGACGTGCAGCGCGGCGCTCGATCCCTGGAAAGCCGTTCTGTCCGTGAAATTCGTCGTGTCGACGACGAGCGTGTCGCCGTCCCAGCGGCCGAGTGAATCGCCGTTCCACCGCCTGATGGTGTCGGGAAGATGCGGCCGCCCGTCGGTCGGGATCAGCCGCGGGGCGGTCTCCACTTCCCTGACGACCGCGACGTAGCCCGGCGTCTGCACGATCTGCAGCACATCGTCGTAGGGCGGCGGCAGCATCGGCGGACCCTCGTGCGCCCAGATGATGCATCGCTCCTGCAGGGGGCGATTCTCGTAGCTGTCGAGACCGGCGATGGCCCGCCTCGCGGCGGCGCGCTGAACAGCGTCCGGCGTCTGTGGGGGAATTCGTCCGTCCGGCGGGTCGTAAATAAGAGACGTCCGGTTGCTCGACAGCGGTTTCAACTCCGGCGTCGCGAGCCAGAGCGCGTTGTCGTAATGCGTCGGATCGTTCTCGACGATTTTCTTCCTTCGATCCTCGTCGCTGGCGCCGAAGATGCCGGCGACGAGCGGATCGACACCGTCCTGGGTCAGCAGCGCCGACAGTTCAGCCGCTTCCGTGTCCGTCAGAAACTCCTGGCCGGCGTATCGCGCAGGACGGACGAGCGGTGTGAACGTGTGGGTCGTCCAGATGCCCTGCAGGTCCGGATGGCCGTCAGGCGTGCGAGGTACGCTGGCGGACCCCGCGCGGCACTCGAAGCTTGCAGCTTCGTCGATGCTGCCGCTTCCCTTGTAGACCGCTTCCTGCGGGTACGGGCACAACGGGCGCATGCGATCGACCCTTCCACCAGGCGACGGCGTCGCGTGCGATGCCTCGATCCGATCCGGAGCCTTGCCCTGCTCCACCCACCGCTCGATCGCGCTCTGCATATCGAAGGCATCCGTCCCGTCGCCGCCGTTGCAGTGCCCCATTCCCGGCACCATGAACAGGCGCATCGCGTCTTTCGCACG
>DASQHH010000068.1:0-2911 GCA_035632195.1 Vicinamibacterales bacterium | reverse complement strand
CGTGCAGCCAATCGCGTGCGTCAGGCGAGAACGCGGCTGCGCAACGGCGGCAGCGCCGACTCGCTCGCCAAAGTCGACTCGCTCGCCACGACGCTGTTCGGTCCGGACGAAGGCGTTCGCTACGGGCGCCCGGGTCTTCAGACGCAGATCACCTATCTCGCCGGCATGACCACGCGGGTCGATCAGCGCGTCGGGCGGGATGCGGTCGATCGCTACCTGGTTCTGCGCAAAGAGCTCGAAGCGCTCGAAGCGGCCGTCCTACGTGTGCTCGGCCCGGAGGTCCGTCCGAAGGCTTGAGGACATTTGAGCGACGACGTGGCGCTCGGGTCTCGACGCGCCACGTCGGGCCATAACGAAATTGACACGGACACAAACGGACTAGACCGACACAGACGGAAACTGCAACTGCTCTTTTAGGAACTACAAAATGCGGAAATAACGCTCGTTGAACAACGTGCGGCGGAGGCGTTCGACGGTCATCGACGAATCCATCTTGATGCGGCGAAGACCGAAGCGGTCGGTGTGCTTCCAGTTCATGCGCCCCTTTCCCCGCACGGCGCATCGGTAGCCGACGTCGCGTGCAAGATGACGGACGGCGCGGCTCTGGTTGCTGAACGGGTACGCCACGACGTCGACCGCGTGGCCCAACAGCTCGCCGAGTGATTCGCGAGCGCGGCGAAGGTCGGCGCGCGCCTGTTCGTGCGGGACGCGGGCGAGCGGGACGTGGAGATCGCCGTGTGAACCGAAGCGCACGCCTTCGGCTTGCAGCGCGTGAATTCGCGCCTCGTCGAGCAGTGGGAACGAGATTTCACCGCGATCCCACGCGTTCGTGCCGCCGATCTGGTCGGCGACGAGAAAAACCCACGCGCTCATGTCGCGCGCGCGGATGGCTGGCCAGGCGCGCGTGTCGAAGCACGTATAGCCGTCGTCGAACGTCAGGATGAGCGGACGTTTCGGCAGCGAACGGCCCGCGTCGCGGTAGGCGAGCCAGTCGCCGAAATCGATCGTGCGGTAGCCCCAGTCGGTCAGCGCGTCGAGCTGAGCCGCAAACAGACGCGGCTCGACGAAGTTGCCGGGGGTGCGGACATCGCGGGGAAGCTCATCGACCTTGTGGTACATCAGGATCGTGAGCTTCATGCCGGCGTCGAGCGGCTCCTTGAAAACAGGAACGCGTACTTCAGGAACGCCGCGAAGGAGCTGAGCGCCGAGGCAACGAAGCCGACGCTGCCGTCACGCCAACCCGCGTAGAGGACATAGTCGCGGAAGAAACGCCACGCCGGCCGGCCCGCGAGATCGCGCATGCGCGCCTGTCGTCCACGCGAATAGAGATCCTCGGCCCCCCACCGTGCGTACTTCACGATCTTGGTGACGTGATGCGTGATGTCGCGGTACGGACGATGGACGATCGGGCCGGTCAGCGTGCCGACGTCGTCGATGCGCTCGAGGTGCTCGTGGACGCGATCGCAGACGTAGCGACGTTCGTTCGTGAACAGACGGACGTGCCAATCGCGACCCCACGGCCCGTGCTGGAGCTCCTGGCCAAGGTAGTGGTTTTGGAACTTCATCCGGTAGGCCGCGTGCGTCGGATTGCGGCCCGTTACCACCTGGGAGATCTCGGCGCGAAGTTGCGTCGTCACGCGCTCGTCGGCGTCGAGCGCGAGCACCCAGCGGTTCCGAGCTTCGGCGATTCCGGCATTCCGTTGGGCGGCGATCGTCGATCCGGTCACGACGATGACGCGGGCACCCGCTTCCTCCGCTAGACGGGCCGTGTCGTCACTCGACCCGCCGTCGACGACGATTACTTCATTGGCCCAAGACAGTTCGCTGACAGATTCGCGAATCCGCGCGGCCTCGTTCAGCGTCGGCATGACGACGCTGACCGCAACCCCAAGGTCCGGCGCCGCGGCGGCGGCGGACGTTCCTGCAAGCTGGCTGGGAAGATTCAGAGGTACGGCTGCGGACATCGAAGACGACTGGGTGGGGGGAAATCTGACGATGCGGTGTGTTGCATTTCGCTGGCCGGCGGAGCATCTATAAGGCCCGCCCCTCAGATGGATGTCAGACGGTCCCGCCGCCTGCCCGATGACCTTACGCCTAAGCACCTTCGGTTCCGTCTATTTGTCACGAGACGGCGAAGTCCTGACGGGGCCGGCGGGCCAGCGCCGCATTCTCGCGATCCTGACAATTCTCGCGTCGGTCGGCGATCGCGGAATGTCTCGAGATAAGCTACTCGGGTTGCTCTGGTCCGAGGGCGAACCCGACAAATCGCGGCATGCGCTCACGCAATCACTTTACCACATAAAAAAGGCGCTCGGCGTCGAGCGAATCTTTCTTAGCGGTACGGACTTACGCATCAATCCGGCGGAGTTGTCATCGGACGTCGGCGACTTCCAGCGGGCGTTGGACGAGGGTCGCTTGGCCGATGCCGTCGCGCTGTATCGGGGCCCGTTTCTCGACGGCTTCTACCTGAACGGCGATCCGGACTTCGAGTTCTGGGCGGCAACCGAGCGCGACCGCTTCGCGCGGGCGTTCACCCAGGCACTCGAAACGCTGGCACGCGAAGCGAGCGAAGCCGGCGCCCGAGACGCCGAGATTCAGTGGCGGATCAGGCTCGCCGATCAGGATCCTCTAAACGGAGCCGCGATCGCGGGGCTGATGACGGCGCTGAGTGAGACCGGCGATCAGGTTGGCGCGCTGCAGCGTGCGCGCTGGCACGAGATTCGGATGCGCGAAGAGCTGGATCTCCCACCCGCGCCCGAGGTCGCGGAGCTGGCGGCGCGGCTACGGCGCGCGACGCCCGCGCAGCCGAGCGGCGCGCAGTCGAGCCCGTCCGAACGCGCGCCGTCGCAAAGCGCCGAACCAGCTGTCGTGGCGCGCGCGCCGACAGAGGCGAACGCCCGGCGTGCCGTGA
>DASQHH010000067.1:0-1778 GCA_035632195.1 Vicinamibacterales bacterium | reverse complement strand
TTCGGGCGCGCCGACGTGGAGCACGTGATTTCCGGGCGCGGCCTGATCAACATCCATCGGTACGTCCACCGCACGCCGTGCGCGGCGGGGATCGACATCGACGATCCGGCGGCTCCGGCGGCCATCTCCGCCTCGGCGCTCGAACGCCGCTGCGCGTCCTGCGTCGAGGGACTGGATCTGTTCGTCGGCGCTTACGGCGCGGAAGCCGGCAACCTGGCCTTGCGGGGCGTCACGACCCGCGGCGTGTTCATCGGCGGCGGCATCGCGCCGAAGATCCTGCCGCTCATGACGTCCGGCGCGTTCATGCGCGCCTTCCGGGCGAAGGCGCCGCTCGAGCCGCTGCTCGAAAAGATGCCAGTGAAAATCATCCTCAACGCCGAGTCGGGGCTGCTCGGCGCGGCCGTATTCGCCGCCATTTCCGAATGAAACAGACTGACACGAACGTCAGCAAGCGAACAGACGCGACCGCCCGCAAAACAGAGCGTCGAATGCGCCGGCGCGTTGTTGTATCGTTGATGGTCCGATGATCTGGTTTTTCGATCGAGACGGGCAGAAGCTGCGCTACGAGATTTCCCGGGACCGCGCCAGCGGACGGTACCGCGTCGTGATCACACACCCCGACGGCACCGAATCAGTCGAAGAAGTCGACGAGCCGACGCAGCTGATCGAGCGTTCCGTGCAAATGATGAATTCGCTGCGCGGCGACGGCTGGCGCGTCGCGTAACGTTTTTACCTCTCCATCATCTCCATCGCAGCCATCAGCGCCATCGCGCCGCCCCGGTCGTCCGCACCCCTGATTGCTGTTCGTTCCAGGTAGTACTTCTTGGCCGGCCCGGAGCCCGTGCTGGTGCACACGTCGATGATGGTCCCGTCTTCGGCGACGTGCGCCGCGACGCCATGCCAGGCGCGTTCGACAACCGGCGCGTAGACCGCCGGCTGCAGCCATCCCAGCCTGATTCCGCGCGCCATCGACGTCATGATGAGCGCCGTCGCGCTCTCTTCGCGGTAGCTCCCCGGCTCGTCGATCACCTCATTCCACATCCCATCCGGCGCCTGGCGGCTCCGCAGCGCTTCCATGTGCCGCCGGTAGATGTCGAGGACCTTCGGTCGAAGCGGATGATTCTGCGGCATCGCCGTCAGAACCTCCATCAGGCCCAGCGTCGCAAATCCGTTGCCGCGGCCCCACGCCGCCGGGCCGTTCGTCGCGTGATTGAAGAGGCCGTCGGGACGCTGTAATCGACCCGCGTACGCAATCAGCATCTTCGCCCCCAGGTCGATGTTGTCGGCACGCCCGGGAAGCGTCGCCGTCCGCGCGAGGACGACGGACGCCATGAACATGTCGTCGGTCCAGCCGCCGCCGTAGTCGTAGAGATCGCCCTCCTTCACTTTCGACGCCGCGTCCGCGCCTTTGATCGCCAGCGCTCTCGCAGCTTCGTCGCCGGTCTTCGCGAGGTCGGCGAACACCAGCGTGCCGGCCACCGACGTCAGCTGGATGCGGTTGCCGAACAGTCCTTTCTCTCCGGACATCCACGGCCTGATCTGCCGGTCGACCTTCGCGCGCAGGGCCGCGTCATTCGTCATCGCCGCCAACGTCAGCGTGTTTGCCCATGACAGTGCCGGGATGTAGCTGATCGACGGTTCGCCGGGATACTTCGCGGCGAGCAGCTTCGCGATCGTCAGCGGATCGCGCACGATGCGCGTCCGCACGCGCTCGGCGCGGTCAACCGCCTTTGCGGAGATCATCCTGAGGTAGTTCTCCAGGTCCTTGGTGGTTTTGT
>DASQHH010000066.1:0-2524 GCA_035632195.1 Vicinamibacterales bacterium | reverse complement strand
AACAACCGCTGCCAGCCTGGTCTGTCCCCGCATCATTCGATGCCTCCCTCTTGCAGAGCTCCCCGAATCAGACACTCGTAGTCGCTGTAGATTCTGCACGCGTTGACCGCCTCGAGGCAAGTCCAATACCGCCTGTGGTTGCAATAAATTACAGTGAGTCCTTCGCTTGCCGGGCGAAAGTCGGGGAATCGGGCGGTTTCGGGAGTAGACTTCGGCCGCGGAGGACTCATGCGACGCATCCTTTTTCTCGCCACGATCGCGGCCGTTGCCGTCTCGACGTCGTTTCGAGCAGACGCACAGGGCGACGGCGGCTACCGTCTGGTCCCGAACTGGCCGAAGCTGCCGGCGGGGATGTATTTCGGATTGAAGGATGCCCCTCTGCCGCCCGCGGAGCGCGACGCGCAGGCCGCCGCGCGGCGAGCGGCCGGCGGCCGTCAAGGCGGCGGCCAGAACGCGAACGGCGGACCGACGAATCAACCGGGCATCTCGGGCCTGGCCATCGATCAGAACGATCACATCTACGTGTTCAATCGCGGCGTGAAGCCGGTGATGGTATTCGACACCGCGGGCAACCTGATTCTGTCGGGCGCCGACCAGGAGATCAACGGCAAGACGATCAACCCGTCGTGGCAGCATTCGGGCGGCGTCGACTGGGACGGCAACGTCTACGTCATCGAGCGCGACGCCCACCGCATCGTCAAGCTGTCGCCGAAGCTCGATAAGTTCCTGTTGCAGCTCGGCACGACCAACGTGAAGGGGAACGACGCGACGCATCTGAACCTGCCGTCGGGGATCGCGATCCTGCACAACGGCAACATGGTGGTGACCGACGGCTACGGCAACAACCGCGTCATCCTGTTCGACAAGAACGGCAAGTTCATCAAGCAGGTGGCGAAGGGCGAGGGCGGTCCGACCGACAAGGGTACGGGGCCGGGCGAGTGGAATCTGCCGCACAAGCTGGCCGTGGACGCGAAAGAGAACCTCTACATCATCGACCGCGAAGGCCATCGCATCGAAGTGTTCGATCGCGATCTGAATTACATCCGCGAGCTGCGCAACGACTGGAATCCGTGGGACGTGAACATCTCACGCAAAGGCACCGAGCCGTTCGGCTGGATTGCCGATCACAAGGATGAGCGCGTCCTGAAGTTCAGCCTCGCCGACGGCAAGATTCTCGCGATGTGGGGCAAGCAGGGCTGGGGACCGGGCGAGTTCGACTGGGTGCACGGCATCGTGCAGGACTCGAAAGGCGCGGTCTACGCGGCCGACACCTACGGCCAGCGGATTCAGAAGTTCGTGCCGTCAGGCACGGGCACTACTGCCGCGTCGCGCTGACGCCAGCCGGATCGCGAGCGCGCCGCCAAAGACGACGAGCATCAGCGCGATCGGCGCCTGCCGTTCGAGGTCGACGCGCCACGGCGGCGCGAACTGCCTCGAGATGTCGATGGTCCGGCTCCACGCCTCGCCGGCCACGGTCTCCGTCACCATCCGTCCGTCGGCACGCCGGATGGTCAGCGGATACGGATCGGCAACGATCCCGTAGTACCACCGCAGCGTATGGGCATCGGCCGGAACCGTTCCGCGAAGCCGGTATGTCCCGGGATCGTCCGCGCTGCGAGGGACGATGTATTCCGATGACGTCGGCCTCACTTCACGGCCGTCGATCCAGATCACGATCCGGTCCGCGAACGGACCGTCGAACGACGCGAGCCGCAGCTTGAGCCATCCCGGATCGTTCGAGACGTCGCACACGAACGAGCCGTCGCGCGCGAACGAGATGGTGACCTGCGTGCGCTCCGCGTCATGCGCTGCGACACGTGCGGCCGCGAGCGCGAGAAGCGCTGACAGGACCGCCGCACGCCGCACGCCGAACCTCGACCCTCCCACTTCGGGCACCTGGGGCGTATCATACGCGGCATGAACGTGGCCGGATTTCTCGTCGCCGCGATGCTCACTCAGGGATCCCAGAAAGTGGACATCGTCAGCGTCACGGGGTGCCTGCGCGAGGCGCAGCCGAACACCTGGACGCTCGTGAACGCCACCGATCCGGTCCCGAGCAGCGCGAACGCGCCGCCGAAAAGCGAAATCCCTGCGACGCCGCCGGTTGGGAAGAATGAGTTCCGTCTGATCGGCGTGTCGGAGTTCAATCTGTCCGCCCACAAGGACCACACGGTCATCGCAAAGGGCCTTTACATCAAGGCAGCGCCGGTGTCGCGGCTCAACATCACGTCGGTGACGATGGTCGCGGCGTCGTGTCCGAGCAGATAAAGGCCCGTACGCCTGTAAGCTGCTGTTTTTAAGCGGCTTGCAGCGATGTTACGGCGATCTGCAGTGCCTGCGCAGCGGTCTGACGGCCTGATCCAGTTCCCTGCGGCGCTGCCAATGTCTCCTGACGTCCTGACAATGTCTCCTGACGTCTTGCCAATGTCTCCTGACGTCCTGACACAGTTCCCTGCCGTGCTGTCCCAGTCGTCTGCGGTGCTGTCCCAGTCGTCTGCGGTGCTGTCCCAGTCGTCTGCGGTCG
>DASQHH010000065.1:0-1787 GCA_035632195.1 Vicinamibacterales bacterium | reverse complement strand
GGTCGCTCGAACTCCGGAATCCGGCGGCGATTCAGTTGCAGTCCTCGAGACAAGTGCTGAGTGCGTTGCTTGGATTGAGCCTCTCTGCGTCTAACCAGGCACGCCACAAGTGAGAGTTGAGGCGTTTTACTCGGACCGATCGCCCGTGACGCTCTGAAGAACACATCTGTCGCGCAATGTCTCATCGCGGCGCATGCATCGTGGGCGGTGCGTCAGGCTGTTCTGAGCATTGGCGCGCAGACGAGTAATCGGCACGGTGTTTGATGTTGCACGCGCACCGTGCTGGACCTGATCGACGAACCCAACCTGCTCGACCGGCTGTCTGAACTGGACGAAGGGCTCTTGGACGCGGATGCGCGGCCGTACGTGCCTCCGCCTCCGCTCATCGACCGACTGCTCATCCCCGAAGCCGAGGGACGTTGGCGCATGAACTGCCGTCAGACTCCGCCCGTGCCAGACGCGGTCGACGCGCGGACAGCGTTCGACACGCTCGACGCTGGATTACTCGAGAGCTCCGCGACGGCGGATTCGGTATTCTCGCGGCAAGCGGAGATCGTCCGGCAGGGACGCCGGCAGCACGTGGTCTATCCGAACGCGCGCCCGTCGATCGCCCCGACCCGCAGGGCGACCCGAACCGTCGTCGCCGCCGGATGGATGATCGTGATGATGATGACCGGCGCGGCGACCGCAGGGCTGCTGTTCCACAGTCGACTGGAGGCGGCGATCGTCCGGCTTGCGCCCGCGGCCGCCGCATCCAGCGCCCGGCGCTGAACGTCAGAACGTTTCATCGCACGCCCTCTTCGACGGGCCGTCTACGATCGCGACGACCTGCCCAGGGAAGTCAATCGAGCAGGCCCGATCAGGTCGACCACTGCCGCGCGGAGCTCGTCGAAGTGAAACGGCTTCAAAAGATGTCGATGCGTCGACCACCAGGAATTCTCCGCCCGTTCGATCAGTTCGCCATGGCCCGTGATGATCAACACCTTGCACGCGATCCCTTCGGCGTGACACGTGTCGACCAGTTCGTGGCCGGTCATCGAGGGCATGAGATAGTCGGTGATGAGGAGGTCGACGCGTTCCGTGCGAAGAACGAGGAGCGCCTCGATGCCGTCGCGTGCCTGCGAAACGCGATGGTCGACGCCGAGGACTCGCACCAGGTGGCGCAGGATGTTCGCGTCGTCGTCGACAACGAGAATGTGCCGCCGCGTGTCGTCGCGGGGCGCGACGCCTTTCTGCGCTTCGCCTGAAAAGTCGAGATCCTCGCCCCACATGTTGCCGCAGCTCGAACAGCGGAACCAGTCGAGCGTCGACCCGAGGTCTTTGAATCTGATCGGCGGCGCGAATCCGCAGCGAGGGCAGAGCGGCACGCCGCTCGTATCGTCATCGCGGCGTAAAGAGACCACACCGAGCGAGGGGGTATATCGAACGGCTAACCTGCCGGTACAATGGGGCGCTTGTCCGGGCTTGCGGCACAACCGGTGAAACGCGCGCTCGCCCTGGTCAGCATCATCGGAGCCGTCGCCTGCGGCTCGAATTCATCGTCCGCGCCGTCCGCGGCGTCTGCCGCGCAGGTCACTGGGACCTGGCGCGGAACGGCGACTGTCGCCAACGTCGCGGGCGGGGAGTGCGTCGCGTCCCTCTTTGCGGGCGCGATTGGCGAAAGCGGACCCGTGACTGCGTCGCTGACGCAATCGGGCAGTACGGTGACTGCCAGCCTCACATCCAGCAGCACGTCCAACGTGAGCACCTACACCGGCAGCGTCGCAGCGGGTGCGCTGGCGCTGACT
>DASQHH010000064.1:0-2676 GCA_035632195.1 Vicinamibacterales bacterium | reverse complement strand
GCCCGGGACCGTTGGTCCCGCGGCCACGGCCGCCAAAGGGACCGGCGCCCGGCTGCTGTCCCGGCTGGAGCGGCTGTCCCGGGACGGCGCCAGGCTGCGCGACGCCCCGGCCCTGGTTCGCCGGGGGCTGGTAGATGAACTGCCACTCGTTGTAGTGCGTGCGGCCGTTGTAGATGCGAATGGATTCGTCCTTGCTCTTGCTGGTGACGCCTTGAATACCGAGACCGCCACCGCCGACCGGCTGCCCCTGCGATCCGAATGTGGACGCCGTCATGCCGGCCTGCGCAATCGTCGACGTCTGACCCCGGCCCGCGATGGACGTCGTGGGAGCCGCCGGCTGTCCGGAGCGTCCGCTGTTCGGCGATCCCGTTGCGTTGCCCCCGCCGGGCACGATCTGCTGGCCGACGTTGATCACCTGAAAGTCGTCGTTGGTGATCGGATCCTTGTATTTCTTGCGGAGGAACCGCTGCTCCACCAGCACGTTCACGTTTGGCGGAAACGCGCCCAGGTATTTGCGCTGGAACAGTGCGATCGCGTGGATGTACTGCGTGCCGCGGAAAACGAGCTCGGCTTCCTTTTCGCGCTGCGAGTTCTGCTTCCAGACCGGCATGGCGACGGTCATCATGACCGCCAGGATGCTCATGGCGACCAGCAGCGCCGCCATGGCGTAGCCGGCTTCGCCGCGGCGTCCAGGCGAGCAGTATTGACCGTGTAAGTCCATGGATATTAAGATGTTGAGGCTCTTCATGTTATCACCAACCGGTCGGCGCTTCGCATTTGCCGTCGCCGCTGCTCTGGCGGCGTGTCTGTCCGCGTCCTGCCAGAGGGTGCCGCTGCTGGCTCCATCGGGGTCGACGATTACGCTGACATCGGCGACCAACGCGCTACCTGCAGGCGGATCGACGCAAATCATCGCGCAGGTGATCGAGCCGTCGGGCACGCCGCCGCACAGCGGCACCCAGATCACTTTTACGACGACGCTGGGGACCCTTCAGCCGGATCAAGTCGAGACTGATGCCAGCGGGCGCGCGATCACGACGTTCAATGCCGGCGGCTCGAACGGCACGGCCACCATCACCGCCATCTCCGGGGGCTCGAGCGCGAGCGGCAACAGCGCCATCAAGATTGCGCTGGGGACCGCCGCGGTCGGCGGTGTGCGTGTCAGCGCGAACCCCACGCAGGTACCGGCTTTCGGCGGGGTATCGACAATCACTGCGGACGTCTTCGACATCAACGGCAACGCGCTGGTCAGCGCGCCCGTCGTCTTTACGACGTCGGCCGGCAGCCTCAGCAACACCCTGGTGAACACCAACAGCAGCGGCATTGCAACGTCGTCGCTTCAGACGAACGTTCAGGCGACGGTTACGGTTACCGTCGGCGCTTCGGGTGCCAGCGGCGCTACTGGGGGAACCGGCAGCACGACACCGACTACTGGACCACAGCAGGGCACCGTAACTGTCGGTGTACTCGCGGCGCCCACACTGTCGATTACACCGCCTACGACCCCGCCAAGCGCCGGATTGCCGTCGAACTACACATTCGCTGTCACAGCCGCCTCGAGCAACGGCACGCCGGTCAGAGATGTCTCCGTGAATTGGGGCGGCGGCACACCACTAGTCCAGGATCTTGGTGCAATCAGCGGCAGCACCCTCGTCGCGCATACGTATCCCTCGTCCGACACAAGTCAGACATACTCGATTAGCGCGACACTCACCGACGCCTCGGGCAATCAGATTCCGGTCGCGACGTCGGTGACGGTGATTCCGGTGGCGCCACCGACGATCATCATCACGCCGAATGTGCCCTCGTCGTGCGCGCCGACGTCAACATCGTGCACCGTGACGTTCACGATCCAGGTGACCGTGCCCGCCGGTGTCACTGTGCAGAACGCCACGATCAATTATGGCGACGGCGCCACGCAGAACCTGGGGGGGCTGACGGGCACTGCGACCGTCATCCATACGTATACGGGCACGTCTGCCCATGGCAGCGTCACGGTCACCGTGACCGTCGTCGATTCCGTCCACGCAAACCCGACGACAGGCCAGACGGTCGTCATCTTGCCGTAGGTGCCCGCACGCGCGGCTTCATCCAGCGCGTGCGCCTCGCCGATGACGAAACGGTCGCGCCAGCTCATTTGCGGTCGTTCCGCTGGCGGCGATCGTCGCGGTCGTCGCAGATTCCCGCCGCGAGCAGGGCATCCGCGAAATTTCCCGACGGCGCAATCCTTGAAATATCGACGTCCGGGGCGGCCAAGCGGCCGGCATTTCCGCGGTCCGCACTCCAGCCTCGGATGGCATCATCCGGAACCGCTGTCCTTCTACTGGGAAGCCCAGCGGAACGCCGCCAGCGGGTTCCACACGACCGGCTGGCAGGCCGGCGCGCTCGTCCGGAACCTCTCCGCCGGCGGGATCATCGCGTTTTCTCTGCCTGCGCCTCCTCGATGGGCGCCACGATCGCAGCAGTCGCCACCGCGTACATCGTCCGCGTTCCCGGCATCAGCAGCACGCTGCAGGCGCCCTTTCTGGAGCTCTATAAGACCGGCCGCCCGTTGCAGTCGAGGCCGACTGGGTTCACATCGGCTGACACCCCGCGTCACAGCTGAGCGCCCGACCGCGAAGTGAAGCGGACGGGCTATTCATCTCACGCCAGCAGTTACTCCTCGTGGACCAGCGG
>DASQHH010000063.1:0-3203 GCA_035632195.1 Vicinamibacterales bacterium | reverse complement strand
AGAAGCCGTAGTTCGGCGTCGCGCGTTCAATCCGTACGCTGCTCTATCCGAGCAGACGGCGGAGAATCGATCGCGTTCGTTGGCGCAGCGGCCGAAACACTCGGTCGCTGCGCCATGTGGCGTTAGCGACCGGCGTTCTTCCGACTGGGATGATCGTGTTCAGGAGTGGCGTGACAGCCTGGGCGCTGGTTCCGAAACGGGGGAAGGCGGGGTGGCGAGATCGCGAATCGGGCGCATCTTGAATGTTAGTCCACCCCGCTCTGGAGCACATCGTCGTGCCTCAATTCATCGGAGTAGCGACCGACAACCTGATGCTCCGTCCGCTCTTCCCCGCGGAGCTGCTGGCGTTGCGCGAAGGCGACGAGCAGTTCGCGGTCGAATCGGCTCTCGAGCCGGCCGACGGTCTCCGCGCGATGCTCGTTTCCGACGAAGTCTCGCCGGCCTGGCTCGAGCGCTTGCGCGCCGCCGCGGACCGCGATCCGTGGCAATTTGGATTCGTCGTCCTCGAGACGATGACCGGTGTCGCCCTCGGCATGGCGGGTTTCAAAGGTCCGCCCGACGATCACGGCGTCGTCGAGATCGCCTACGGGATCGTTCCTGAATACCGCGGACGCGGCTATGCGACGGAGGCCGCGGGCGGATTGGTGGAGTACGCCAGCAAGGACGAGCGCGTGCGCCGCATCCGCGCACACACGCTTCCCGAGCGCAACGCGTCGACGTCGGTGCTCGCGAAGAACGGGTTCGAGCTGCTCGGCGAGGTCGAGGACCCTGAGGACGGCCGCGTGTGGCGCTGGGAGCGCGACCCGGACGAGTGGGCTCGTTAACGCAAATCGACGATGAAACGACAACGAAAGATCATCGCCTATCTCGCCGTCAGCGCGGACGGTTACATCGCGCGCCCCGACGGCGACGTGGAATGGCTCAACCGCCGCCCGCACACGATCGATTACGGGTACATGAAGTTCTATGCGAGCGTCGATACCATACTGCTCGGCCGCGGGACCTACGACTGGGCCGTCCGATATCTACGGAAGCATCCGGGCACGCCCGTCTTCGAGACGCGGATGACGAACTACGTCTTCACGCGAAAGCCGCCCAAGCGCGCGCTGCCCGGTGTCGAGTTCACGTCGGAATCCGCCAAGGCGGTCGCGCGCCGGTTGCGCGCCGAAAAAGGGAAGAACATCTGGATGATGGGCGGCGGACAACTCATTGCGTCGTTCCTCGACGCCGGCGAGATCGACGAGTTGGACCTCCATGTGATTCCGGTGCTGATCGGGAAGGGCATTCCGCTGATCGCGCCCCGGCACCGTGACATCGAGTTGCGGCTCATCACGGCGAAGAAGTACGCCGACGGTGTCGTGCGACTGCGCTACGAGGTTCCGCTAACTGGCGTGTGTTCCGGTCGTGACTCTACTGGCCGGCGTCGTACCACTGCAGGACTCGCATAGCTCGGAGCTTATTCCACCGGCTAGGCATGCCGCGCCTCTCCATCTCGAAGAAGGAGCGGCCCTTATGAACATTCTCGAGGAACCAGCGACCATCGGGCCGTCTCTTACGACGGACGATTTCCACCGACTCCGCCAAACGCGGATCCTTGGGCGCGTCGACGGCTCGGAAGTGGTCGAGCGCACGGAGGATGTCGTAGTGCCAGCGCGGCGGGAACGACATGCGCTGAAACTCCGATCGAATCACGTGTCCTGTTCGGTGAGAGCGGAACAGCCGATGCTGCAACAAGAATTCCTGGCCCCGAACCTGCGCTCGTCGAACTTCGCCCGATCGCGGCCCGCCTAGCAGCTCGTAGAACCTCAGCCCCTCGAGGACGCTGATCGTCGAGTGCATCGACGAATGCGTCGCGCCGCGCCAGCGCCGGCAGTTCCATCCACCGTCCGGCATCTGTTGGCGAAGGAGGTGCTTCACGATTTCATCGAGTCGCTCGTCGTCGTGCCGGAAGTAGGCTACGATCGAAAGAGTCATCCCCGTGACGCACGTCTCGCTCCGGCCGGAGACGAAGTTTACCCCGCCGTCCGGCCTGACCCCTCGATCGAGGAGGATTCCGCACGCGGAATGCGCCTGACCATTCTTGGGGGGCAGCCCGAGGTCTCGAAGCAGGAGCATCGTGTAGGTGGTGGACGTCCATTTGGGATTGTAGAGCCCACCGCCCCAAGTCCCCTCGGCGTCTTGACGGGTCAGCAGGCGAGCACCCCAGCCTTCGCGCGCGACTCGCTGCCGCGTCTTCAGCACCTCACGTGCTGGGCGCTGCAGAATGTCTTGAAGCACCTGCCATCGAATTGCCACGTCTCCGGCGAGCAGCCAGCGGATTACCGCTGAATCGACCTGCTGCATCTCTTCTGGCTCCGGGACAGCGATTCTAATCGTCCGTCCAACGCGAACGTTCAGCTGCGGCTAGATCCAATCAAGGCGCTGGCAAAGCCGGCGCCTTGCTTGTCCTCACGAATGCGTCGCGGCAGCGGCGCCGCACGCGTCGCGAACCATCTTTGCCGTGCCTGAACGCATGACGCCGAGTGCTGCTGCGGGCACGCCGTCAGGAGCACTGCGAGCAAAGCTTCGAAGTCGCCGCCGCGCGCGGCCGCGAGGAATGCATCGACCGCGGTTTGCCGAGCTTCGACGTCGAGGTCACCACGATCGGTGGCCGCCGCGCGCACTCGTCGTCGCGCGCGGCTCGCCAGCTGTCGAGCCGCCGTCGAAGAGCGACCAACGATGGCGGCAATCTCATCGAACGGCACGGCGAACACGTCGTGCAACACGAACGCGAGCTGCTCCGCCGGATCGAGCGTCCTCAGGACCACGAGCAGTGCGAGCCCGATCGAATCAGCCAACATCGCTTCGAGCTCGGCGTCCTGGCCGGCGATCGGCTCCGGTACGTGCGCGCCCATCGGCTCCTCCCGTCGTCTCCTGCGCGAGCGCAGCATGTTGAGCGACACGCGCACGACCGCCGTCGTCAGCCACCCACCGATGTTGTCGACACGGCTCGCGTCCGCACGGCTCAGCCGAAGCCACGCTTCCTGCACGGCGTCATCAGCTTCGGGCATGGAGCCGAGCATTCGGTGCGCGACCGCGCGCAGCTGAGCGCGGTGTGCCTCGAACCGTGCGGCGAGCCACTCCTTCTCGTCCATCGGTCACATGTCTCCGTCACATGGTGTCATGTCACCGAAGTGACACGTGAACCCGCTCCGATGTGACAA
>DASQHH010000062.1:0-5289 GCA_035632195.1 Vicinamibacterales bacterium | reverse complement strand
AGCAGTTAAACGGTTTACGGCCGCGACGCCCCGGCTTCACCCTGCGCGTTGGCCCTGGCTTTGCTGAGGTCATGTCGTTCGAACGAAAAGGAGCGACATGACGATTCGACACGCCATTCTGACTGTCTGCTTTCTGGTCATTGCCGTTCACACTGCGTCCGCGCAGTCGGGCGATCCGTACTACACGGATCTGAGCGTCAACTACGACGTGATCTATCACGAGACAGGGGATACGAGTAACGCCGGCGCGCACGTCGATTTCGCGAGCACGTGGAAACGCGACGCGCCGTTCCTCGGGCCGGTCGGCGAAATCGGCTTCAACCACTTCACCGGCGGCACCGTCGTCGACGCGATGGGCGGGTTGCGGGTCCGCGCGAACACAGATTACGCCGTCCTGCCGTTCGCGCAGGTGCTGGTCGGCCTCTACCACTGCGGCGTCTGCGACATCAACGATTTCGCGCTGCAGCTCGGCGGCGGCCTGGACTTCCGCCCCGGCAATCCCGACTTCCGTGTACGCGTGCAGTTCGACTACCGGCGTGTGTTCGATTCGGTGGCCGCCTTCAACGCGGCGCGGGTATCCGTGGGAATTGTCGTGCCTCTCAACAAGTGACACCGGGATCTGCGGCAGTAGCATGCGTACGGCCTGCGCGTGTTCCTGCCGCTCCCGTCTTCGTGGCGTCACGTCTTCTGCATCCAGACGCGCCAGGTCAGCGGACCCGCGACTTCGTTCGCGATCGGACGCCCGGCGAGCTTCAGCGCGAGCTTGATCTGTCCATGGTGATAACCCTCGTGCCAGATCAGGTGCTGCAGCATCAGGATCGGATGGTCGTAATGCATGTCCATGCCGCGCCCGGCGTCGATGCGCCCGCGCACGGCGTCGCGGACGGCCTGCGCGCTGGCGGCAAGATCCCGCACGATACCTTCTATCGAGGGCGGCTCCGCCCATTCCTCCGCGGGCAGCGGGCGCGCGTGCTCGGGCGCGTCCTCTTCGACGAACACGAGCCGAACGTAGTGAATGTGAGCGAAGAGCTGGGCAACTGACGGTCCGCTGGCCGTCGCGCGGATGTCCAGAGCGTCATCGGGCACCGCGCGCAGCAGGTTGATCAGAATCGTGTTGTTGCGGTCCCAGGAATCGAGCAGCGGTTCGAGCAGCGACATCTCCCGATTCCATCACAGCCGAACGGAAAAGCAAACGCAGAGGACGCGGGGCGAGCAGGGCGATTCGGCGTGCTCTGCGATCTCTGCGGTTGCTCTTCACTCGGCGCGCAGTGCGATCGTCGGGTCGATGCCGGTCGCGCGACGCGCCGGCAGGTACGTGGCGACGAGCGCGGCGGACGTCAGCACTGCCGTCGCTCCGACGAAGACGCTCACGTCCGTCGTCGCCACGCCGAACAGCAACCCGGACAGCACGCGGGTGATCGCCAGCGCGCCGGCGATACCGCCGGCGACGCCAATCATCGCCGGCACGAATCCGCGCGCCACCATCATCGTGACCACCTGCCGGCGCGTGGCGCCGAGCGCGACGCGGACGCCGATTTCGTGAGTCCGGCGCGTCACGGCGTACGCGATCACGCCGAAGACGCCGACAACCGACAGGAGCACGGCCAGCGCCGCGAACGCGCCGACGAGCAGCGTCCGCAGCCTCGGCTCCCGCGTCGAATCGGCGACCACCTGCTCCATCGTTTTGACGTCGGTGATCGGAATATCGCGATCGATTGCCCACAGCTCCCGTTGCACCAACGGCATCAAGGCGGCCGCGTCCGCGGACGTCCGGAGCGCGATCGTCATGGTGTGATACGACGTCTGCTGCGCGTGCGGCGTGTACAGCTCGAACGGCGCGTCGCGGTCCAGGCCGAAGTGCTTCACGCCGGCGGCGACGCCGACGATGGTGCGCGGCACCTGCTGATACCGAATGCGGGCGCCGACGGGATTCGAATCGGGCCACAGCCGCTTCGCCATGTCGTCACTGATGATCACGACCTTCGGCGACTGCTCCGTGTCGTGCGCGGTGAACGCGCGGCCGCGCAGCAGTGGTATGCCCAGCGCGTCGAAATAGCCGGGCGTCACGGAACGGCTCTCGGCGCACGGCCCCTGCTGCGGCGGAAACGGCGGACGTCCCTCGATCTCGAAGCTGTCGCACGAGTAGTTGTCGGAGAGCGGAAGAATATTGATCGCGCCGACGCGCGACACGCCTGGCAGCGAAGACAGCCGCTGTTCGACTTGCTGGTAAAACGGAATCTCGTCGCCCTCGGGATACCGCGCGATCGGCAGCGAGGTCCGCAGCGTCAGCACGCGGTCGGCGTGGAACCCGGGATCGACGTCCTGCATCCGCACGAAACTCTTGAGCAGCAGCCCCGCGCAGACGAGCAGCATCAGCGTCATCGCGATCTCGCACGCGACGAGCGTCTGCTGCGTCCGCTGATGGATCTGGCCGCCGCCGGAGCGGCCGCTCAGGGCGTCGTGCGCGTCGCCGGCGGCGGCGTGCAGCGCCGGGCCGACGCCGAACACGAGACCGGTGGCGACCGCTACGGCGAACGCAAACGTCATGACGGCTGCGTCGATTGTAATCGTGTCGCCGCGCGGAATGCGGTCCGCGCCCAGCGCGGACACGACGCGGACGGCTGCGGACGCAACGAGCAGGCCGCACGCGCCGCCGGCCACCGCGAGCGCAACGCTCTCGATCAGCAACTGACGCAGCAGCTGCAGGCGGCTGGCGCCGAGCGCCTGGCGCACCGCGATCTCCTTGCGCCGCGATTCGGAGCGCGCGAGCAGCAGGTTCGCGAGGTTGCCGCACGCGATCAGCAGCACGAACGCGACGGCGCCCATCAGCACCAGCAGTGCGGTGCGCGTGTCCCCGACCATGGAATCGAGCATCCGCTCGAGCGTCACCGTGCGGCCGGTGTTCGACACGGGATAGTCGCGCGCGAGGTCCGCCGCGATCGATGCGAGGTCCGCCTGGCCGTCCGTGAACGACGCTCCAGGCTTCAGCAGTCCGATCGCCTGCAGGTAATGTCCGCCACGGTTGTTCTCCTTGCGATCGAGCTTGAAGGGCACGTAGACGTCGGGCTGCCGCGCGTTCTCGGGAAACGGGTGCCGGAACGACGCCGGCAGCACGGCGACGATCGTCGTCTTCACGCTGTTCAAGTCGACGGCGCGTCCGACGACGGAGCGATCGCCTGCGAAGCGGCGCGTCCAGAATCCGTAGCTCAGGATCGCGACGGGGAGCGCGCCCGGCTGGTCGTCGTCTCGGGTGAAGTCGCGGCCGGCGAGCGGCGTGACGTGGAGGACGGAGAAGAAGTCCGCGGTCACGCGGGTCCCGGCGACGCGCTCAGGCTCGCCGCCGCCGGTCAGCGTCGCGTCCGCGTAATTGTTGTAGGCGGCAATGCGCTCGAATCGCGCGGTCCGCGCCTGCAGGTCCAGGAAATCCATCGGCGAGAGGTTGCCCGGCTGATGCGTCTGCAGGCTGCCGCCGCGGATGCGCGCCAGGCGCGCCACGTCCGCGTACGGCAGCGGACGCAGCAGAACGGCGTAAACGATGCTGAAGATGGCCGTGTTGGCGCCGATGCCGAGGGCGAGCGTGGCGACGGCCACGGCCGTGAAGCCCGGCCGTTTCAGGAGCCCGCGGACGGCGAAACGGAGGTCATTCCAGACCATGCGTCATTAGACGGCGGCGCCGCACCGAAAGATGACAGGTCGATCACTTCCGCGCAGCGATGGAAAACTGGATGTCGAGGGCGTCCTTCACCTTGACGACGGTCGGCGTGCACGGGAACCCGGATCGGCCGAGACACGCCGCGGATCGTCATCCGGCCGTCGATGGTCAGCTCGAATGCCGACCCCTGATGCCTGTCGAGTGTGACGCCGCTGCTCTCGAAGAGCAGCTGCGCGTGATGGGCGACATCCAGCACCTTGTCACCGTCCATCGCCTCCTGCACTTTCGGCACGTCGGCCGGCGGTTCGCCCTGGGCGCTCACCTTGAGCGCCGCTGCGCCGATGACCAGCCGCACGCGTGCCGACTCCGGCCGATCGGGATCGAACTCGACGGTCCCGCTCTCGATCGGCCCCTCGACGCGGTGGGTATGGCCGCCGAACGCGCTGAACGCTCCGGTCTTGCCGACGGCAATCGTCACGCGGCTTTGCGCGGGATCGACCCGATACGACGCCGCCGCGGCGGATCCGCCCTGCTGCAGCAGCGCAACTACGGTGATTGCGGCGCCGACAACGCCCGGTTGCGCCCTCATCGGAGCCTGTAGCTGACGAGGGCGCGCACGTTCAAGAACCCGTCGAGGGCGGAGGGCGCCGTCGTCGTGCGCTGGACCATCAGCGGCGAATAGAACATGTCGGCCACGATGACGAACCTCGAGCCAATCGGCACCGACGCCCCGGCGCTCGCCGACCCGGTGAATCCGTGCGTGAACAGCGCGGTTTCGTCGATGCGCCCGAACGTGTGCGCGTCGACCTGGAAGTGGCTGTCGATCGCGTTGAGCGCGATGGACGCGTGGGGCGTCACCGCCGTGCCGGCGAGACGGCGCGCAATCGCGAACTCGACGGCGCCGTAGCGCAGCGTGGCGGCATCGTCGGATGTCGTCTGGCAGCCGGTGGGATTGCCGGCGGAGCCCGGGGCCGCGCTCACAACCCCGGCGGGACAGGTGAACGCGCCCGTCACCGTTCCGGTCTGACCGTGCGCGCGCAGCGCCGCGCGCCAGTGGGCGCCGTCGATCATCGTCCACTCGGCGCCGAGATCGATCAGCTTCGGCGTGACGCCGAACGCATGCACGGGCGGCACGCCGCCGGCGATCAGCGTCAGGCGTTCGGTGACGCCAATCCGCACGCGCGGCCGGAGCAGGAGCGGCGCCTTGTTGAGATCCTCCGCGGCCGTGCCCGCGAAGCCGACCTGCTGCTGCGCGGCGCTGAGCGGCGGCACCCATCCGCTTTCGATCTCGAGGCGGATGCCGCCCCGCGCCTCAGACGTGTCAGGCCCGAGACCGCTCAGCATGGATGCCGACGTGAAGTACTGCAGCGCCCACGACTCGGGCCGATCGAACGTCAGGCGTTCGGTGGGCGCCAGCACCGTCTGCGCAGCAGCGCTGCCGGCGAGCAGAACCATGAGCGTCGCGGACAATCCGCGAATCCACCATCGCATTAGTGCACCGTCACCGTTCCGACCATGTTCGGGTGGAGCGAACAGTGATAGGTGAACGTGCCTGCTGTCGCGAATGTGGTGGTGAAGCTCCCGCCCGGCGCGATGCCGCCGGAATTCCACATGCCGTTGTCCGAGGTCGAGGTGTG
>DASQHH010000061.1:0-5396 GCA_035632195.1 Vicinamibacterales bacterium | reverse complement strand
CCGTTCGTTCGGGTCTGTATCACCCGGTGCGTGTGCTCAGGTCGCCAGTCACGGTGCTCATGACGCGCATCACGGTGCTCATGACGTCGGCGAGAGTGCGCATGTCAGCAGCGCGCGTGCGCGTCTCGCGTGCCAATGTGCTCAACCTGTTGGTCAGAGTCCGCATGTGTCCGGCGCACGTACTCAAGTCGTCGCTCAGAGTGCTCATGTCTCCTGCACTGGCGCCCATGCGAGCGGTGCGGGTGCGCATCTCACCAGTGCGCGTTGTTATCCTTCCGACGCCTGCACGAGTAAATAGGAGGAGCCGGGCCGTTTTCCGAAATCCGGTGGCTACATGCTCCTGAGAGCGACAGTCGGGTCGACACGACTGGCGCGGCGGGCGGGCAGATAGCTGGCCAGGGCTGCTACGGCGAGCACGGCGGCGGTGACCAGACCCCACGTGGCTGCGTCGAACGGTCCGACGCCGAAGAGCAGCGCGGCGAAGAGCCGCGACATCGCCGCCGCGCCGGACCATCCGGCAGCCATGCCGGCGACCGCCGGAACCAGGCCATGCCGGAGCATCAGTGCGGTGACACGGGCCGGCGAGGCCCCGATTGCGATGCGAATCCCGATCTCGACCGTCCGCTGCGCAACGGCGTGCGCGATCACCGCGTAGATGCCCGCGAGCGACAGCACGAGGGCGACGGCCGCGAACGCCGACAGCAAAATAGTCGAGAACCGTCGCGGCGCAAGCGATTCCGCGATGAGCTCGGTCATCGGCTTCACGTCGAAGACGAAGGCGTCCCGGTCGATTTCGGATATGTTTCTCTGGATCTCGGCGTTCAGCGCCAGCGGATCGCGATCGGTGCGCACCAGCAGCGTGATCGCGGCTTGCGGGAACAGCCCTTCGGGATAGTAGAACTCGGGTTCAGGCTCTGCCCCGAGCCCCGTGTAGCGGACGTCTCCGGCGACGCCGATGATCGCCGACGGCCTCCTGCTGCCCGCTACCCGCACCGTTTTGCCGACGGCATCCTGCCCCGGCCAGAACCGCTCCGCAAACGCGCGGCTGACGATGACGGAGGGAAGGCTGCCGATCGGACCGGTTTCATCGCGCTCGTCATAGTCCCGGCCCGACAGCATGGGGATGTTCATCGCGTGAAAGTACCCCGGGCTGACGACGCGGATGGTCGCCATCGATCGATCCGTCGGGCGGTCCTGCCGTCCGTCGACGCTGAAGAAGACGTGAAAACTTCCCGCGTGCATCGGCAGTCCCTGCACGACGGCGGCGGCGCGCACGCCGGGAATGGTCTCGACCGACCGGATCACCTGCCGCGAGAACACGACGTTGTGCCGCCATTCGAACTTGTTGTTCGGCAGCGAGATCGTCATCGTCAGGAGATCGCGCGGCTCGAAGCCGGGGTCGACGCGCCACAGGCGGCTGGCGCTCTCGACCAGCAGGGCCGTCGCAATCAGGAGCAGGAACGCCATCGCCACTTCCGAGGCGACGAGGACGGCGGCGAAGCGGCTGCGGCCCGGCGTCGAATAGCGCGGATCTTCGGGTGACGCTCGAAGCGCTGGAACGAGGGCCGTCAGCAGCGCCGTCAGGGACGCGACGGCCATCGTGAAGAGGAGCGCTGCGGGATTCACGGCCGCGCCCCGCGCCAGCGGGAGGTCGGCGGGAATGAGCGGCCGCAGCAGGATCAGGCCGCCGTACGCGAGGGCGACGCCCATCGCGCCCGCAGGCACGGCGATGACGGCGGACTCGGCCAGAAACTGCCTGAGGATCCGCAGCCGCGCCGCGCCCAGCGCGATGCGAATCGCGACTTCCTTCCTGCGCGTCGTCGCGCGGGCCAGCAGCAGGTTGGCGACGTTGCCGCACGCGATCAGCAGGACCAGCCCCGTGCAGACGAACAGCAGCAGCAGGATGCGGCGCGATCCGCCCAGCATCTGCTGGCGCAGCGGGACGACGCGGACGCCGAGGCCCGCGTTGGTGTCCGGATGTTCGGCAGCGAGCGCGGCAGCAACCGCGTCCATCTCGGACTGCGCCTGCTCGAGCGACACGCCGGGGCGCAGGCGCGCGACGACGTCGAGGTCGCCGATGTCGCGCTTCGCGGGATCGAGCACCTCGGGAACGCAGAAATCCACGACGTCGCGGATGCCGATGCCCGACACGGCGAGGTCCGAGTCGCCGCTGAGCGGCAGGAAGTGCACGTCGGACGAGGCGATGCCGACGACGAAGTACGGCGTCGGGCCGGTGTGGCTCAGATTGATGACGTTCAGGTCGAGCACGCTGCCAAGCAGCCGCGGATCGGAGCCGAAGCGGCGGCGCCAGAGGCTGTTGCCGATGACGATCTCGGTCCGCTGCCGCTGCGGATCGCGCGGATTGAACGTGTCGCCCGTCAGGCGGACGCCGAGCGCCTGGAAGAACTCCGGGGTGACGCGCAGGCCGCGCAGCCGCTCGCTGCGACTGCTGCCGGTCAGGTCGACCGACTGCCAGCGGTAGCCCGCGATGGCGTCGAAGGACTTGGTCCGCGCCTGCCAGTCGAGAAGGTTGGCCGGCGCGGCGGCGGTCCACGCCAGCGCCCGCGACGGGTTTACCGACTGGAGCATCACGAGGCGGTCCGCGCCGTTGTACGGCAGCGGCTGCGCGAGCATTGCGTACCCGACGCTGAAGATCGCGGCGTTCGCGCCGATGCCGGCGGCGAGGCTCAGGACGGCGACCGCCGTCGACATGCCACCGCGCCTGAGCGCCCGCAGCGCGTACCGGATGTCGGCTGTCAGCCCGCGCATGTCATTTCTACATGGGGCTCCGCCCCAAACCCCGGCTCGGTCGCTCGCGGGGACCCCTGAGCCCCGCTCCGCTCCCTCGCATCGCGCTCCCGCGCGCCTGGCATCTCACTTGTCCCGGACGACGGCAGGGCCGTAGGCGGGCGGCCTCGCGTCCATCCGAGTCGCGCAGCGCGCTATTGGCGAGATTATCCCGCGAATAACGAAACTCCCGTCCGCCGACGACGAAATGCTCGGAGCTTTTTTCGCCGATGTTCTGCCGGTGAAATCGCGAGATGTGCCCCTCGGCGAGCTCGCATGTGCCGCCGTGCAGCGCGCGAACGTTCGCTGCGTATTGGTAGAACATGTTGCCGACGCCGACGCCGCCCATGACCGTCCAGCCGGTCAGCCACAGGATGGCCAACGCGCGGCCGAACCTCAAGACCAGCGTGCCGAGTGCGAGGACGAGTCCGAAGCCGAGACCCGCGAGCCAGACGAGCGCGATGATCCACGGGATGATGCCGATGCCGTCGCGGGAGACGTCGTAGACCGTCGTCCAGCCCGCATTCATTGAGGCTTCTGGCCTGACGACCGGGCTCGAATCGCATCCCTCAAGCCGGTGACGATCTCCATCATCTCGACGGGCACGGCGAGGATGACCGTGTTCGACGCGCTCGGGCCGAGGCCGTCGACCGTCTGCAGCGTTCGCAGGTGCATCGCGCCAGGGCTCTCGGACATCGTCCTTGCCGCCGCCGCCAGGTTCACGGCGGCCTCCTTGTCGCCCTCCGCCTTGGTGATGTTGGCGCGCTTCTCGCGCTCGGCGGATGCCTGGCGCGACATCATCTTCTTCAGCTCCTCCGGCATGTCGATGTCTTCCATGCGGATGCCGACGACCTGCAGGCCCCAGGCGCCGGTGTCGCGCTCGACGTGGCGGGCGATTGCCGCTTCGATCTCTTCGCGCTCGGCGAGGAGCTGGTCGAGCGTCATCTGGCCGATCACGTCGCGCAGCGACGTCCGCGCGTACTGCGAGATGGCGTAGCGGAAATCCTGCACCTTGATCACGGCATCCGACGCGCTCAGGACTTTGAAGAAGAGCACGGCGTCGATGCTGACGGGAACGTTGTCTTTCGTGATGACCTGCTGCCGCGCGATTTGAATCGTCTGCACGCGGGTGTCGATGCGGCGCAGCTGGTCGATCAGCGGGACGATGGCGAACAGCCCCGGGCCTTTGACCTGCGTGAACTTGCCGAGCCGGAACACGACCGCGCGCTCCCATTCGGCAGCCAGCCGGATGGCGGAGGAGGCGATGAGGTCCGCGATCACCCACAAGACCATGAACACACCGCCAACCCCCGGACTGCTGCTGCCGATGCCCGCCGCGATTGCCGCACCAACGGCCAGCAGGATGAAGAAAACGAGGGGAGAGACGTAATTGATCATGGGCGTCTCCGGAACGCGGGCAGAGGCGGTCGCTGCCATTGGAGCGGATTGTATCGCTAGAGGATGCGGCCGATGCGCAGGAGATTGCCGTCGGGATCGGAGTAGGTCATTTCGCGGACGCCCCACGGCTTGTCTTCCGGCGCGACGAGCGTTCCGACATCGGCAACCGCCGACCATTCGGCGTAGAGCGCATCCGGGTCGTCCACGTAGATGTAAACGGCGGTAGCGCTGCGTGCCGGCACGAGGTCTTCCGCCAGCGCGAGGTGCATCGCGATCTCGTCGCGGTGCAGGAATCCATAGAAGGCGCGGCCGCCCTCTAGGCGTTCTTGGTAGAGGTGAATCTTGAATCCGAGGCGCGCGTAGCGCGCCGCCGCGGCGTCGACGTCCTTCACGGGCAGGATGGGTGCAACGCTCAGAAACTGCATTGCCGTGAGTGCATGCGAGCGAAGGCTGGCCTGCCGAGCCGAAGCTCCGAGGCGAAATTCATCGAGGAGCGAAGGCTGGAGCCGACGATCGGACTTGAACCGATGACCTGTCGATTACGAATCGACTGCTCTACCAACTGAGCTACGTCGGCGGCCGGGGCTTGAACAAGCGATTCTAGCACGCTACGATAGGGGTTTCAGATCGCCACGGAATTCTCGCAGTAGGTCCGTACTCGCATGCCCGACCCGGTTGCACCCGACACCGCCGCGCCCGGCGTTCCTGGCAACATCGACGCCGATCTCGTCGTGCGCGGCGCGCGGACCCACAATCTGAAGAACATCTCCTGCGAGATCCCACACGGCAAACTCACCGTGGTCAGCGGCGTGTCGGGGTCAGGGAAATCCTCGCTCGCCTTCGACACCATCTACGCCGAGGGGCAGCGCCGCTACGTCGAATCGCTCTCCGCGTACGCCCGCCAGTTCCTCGAGCGGATGGAGAAACCGGACGTCGATCGCATCGACGGCATCTCGCCCGCGATCGCCATCCGCCAGAAGAACAGCGTCCGCAACCCGCGCTCCACCGTGGGCACCACGACAGAAATCCACGATTACATGCGGCTGTTGTACGCGCGCGTCGGGCGCACGTTCTGCCGGAACTGCGGACGCGAGGTCGTGCGCGAAACAGCCGAAGTCGTCGCGCGCCAGCTCGGCGAGCTGCCCTCCGGTACGCGACTTCTCATCGGATTCGATCTCCCCATCCTCGAGACCGCTGTAACGGCCGACACG
>DASQHH010000060.1:0-1514 GCA_035632195.1 Vicinamibacterales bacterium | reverse complement strand
GAGCCGCGCGTCGACGCCGAACACATCGAATCCGGATCGACCCAACGCAGCCAGATGCCGTCCACGCCCGCAGGCCACGTCGAGCGCGCGCCCTGCCCCGGGCGCCGCCGCGCGCTCCGCACCGGCGCGCGCGATCCAGTCCGCCGCGAAGGCCGAAGGTAGAATAGAGGGCCGTTGGCTCAAGCGCTCGTCACCGCCGTGCTCGTCTCGCTGCTCGGCCTCGTCAGCACCGCCGTCCTCGGCCTGCGCGGCACCGACATCCAGCGGCACATCTCTTTCGGGTTCTTCTCCGCGCTGATCGGCATCTTCGCCCACTCGATGATGATGTTTTATCTCATTGGCAAGGGGAAGGCCGTGAAGGACGCGATGGCCGAACACCACGTCGAGGGCGACTACTACCGACGCGTCGCGACCGCCCGCAAGCCGGTCTTCGGGATCGGCACGTTCGCGATGGTGGTGACCATGGCCGCCGCGATTCTCGGCGCGAGCGTCGACGTCAAGGTGCTCCCCGCCATCGTCCACGCGATGATTGCCTACGGCGCCATCGCCTGCAACGTGGCGGCGCTGAAAATCGAGATTGACGCCCTCGCCGCTTCCAGCCGCGCCGTCGACGAGCTCAATCGCGTGATTGGCTCGTCGTCTTCGTGACGCCTCCCGTCCTCGAGATCGAAGGCCTCGTCAAGGACTACCGAGCGCTGCGCCCGCTGCGCATCCAGACGCTGTCGATGGCGGCCGGCGAAACCGCCGCCATCGTCGGGATTGACGGCGCCGGCGCGGAGGTGCTCGTCAACCTGATCACCGGCGCGGCGCTGCCCGACGCCGGGGAAATCCGTGTCTTCGGCCGTGCGACCTCCTCGATTGCCGATGCCGAGGAGTGGCTGGCGATCGTCGATCGCTTCGGCATCGTCAGCGAGCGCGCCGTTCTGCTCGAGCAGATGACCGTGCTCCAGAACCTGGCGATGCCGTTCACCCTTGACATCGAGCCGCCGCCCCCCGACGTGCACGCGAAGGCGTCCGGGCTCGCGGCCGAGGCCGGCATCTCGGACGTCGCGTCGCGCCAGCGGGTCGGGGATCTCGATCCGGCGGGACGCGTCAAGGTCCGATTGGGCCGCGCGCTCGCGCTGCAGCCGTCTCTGGTCCTGCTCGAGCATGCAACGGCCGGCATCGCGTCCCGCGACGCCGTGGACATCGGCGCCGGGATTCGCCGGGTGGCCGCCCGCCGCGGCGCCGCGGTCCTCGCCGTGACGGCGGACGAGCCGTTCGCGAAGGCGGTCGCCGATCGCGTGCTGATACTCGAGCCGGCGACCGGCCGGCTGCGCGAACGTGGATTCGGGAAATGGTTTCGAGGCTAGAATGTCTGTCCGAAAGGAGACTGTCATGACTCGGAAGTACGTCGGGCTGCTGGTTGCGGTCCTTGCGGGATTCACTGCCGTCGTGGGAGCGCAGACGGCCAAGCCGGCCACGAAGGCCAAGAAGCCGCGCGTGTTCTTCATCGAGCCGAAGAACGGCGCGAC
>DASQHH010000059.1:0-3071 GCA_035632195.1 Vicinamibacterales bacterium | reverse complement strand
AGCAGGGTCGACCCATCTCGAGGGCGCCGTGCGGCAGTACGCGGACAAGATTCGCGGCGACGCGCTGCTGCTCGTCGACGGTCCGCGGCACCCGAGCGACCGGCCGACGCTGAACTTCGGCGCGCGCGGGATCATGAACGCACTCGTGACCGTCTACGGTCCGGCGCACGACCTCCACAGCGGCAACTACGGCAACTGGGCGCCGAATCCGGCGCTGCAGCTCTCGCGCCTGCTCGCGTCGATGAAGGACGACAACGGCCGCGTGACGATCGACGGCTTCTACGACGACGTCGTCCCGCTGACGGCGGAGGAGAAGAAGGCGATCGACGAGATCCCCGACGTCGCGCCGTCGCTGATGAAGACGTTCGGGTTCTCGCGTCCCGAGAGCCCCGACCGGCTTGAACTGCGGCACAACCTGCCGACGCTGAACATCAACGCGATGGAGGCTGGCGGCGGCACCGGCGGCCAGGGACGGACGATCATCCCGGCGACGGCCAGCGCGCGGCTCGATCTTCGCTTCGTGAAGAACGTCGATCCGGCGAAGCAGTTCGACCGTCTCGTCGCGCACATCCGCAAGCAGGGGTACTTCATCGTGGAGAAGGAACCCGATGACGAGACGCGCGCAGCACACCCGCTGATTGCCGCCGTGCAGAAGATCGGCGGTTATCCGGCCGGACGAACGTCGATGGAACTGCCCATCGCGCGCGCCATTGCGAAGGCGGTGGCCGACGGCGCCGGCGGACCGATCGTGCGGCTGCCGACGCTCGGCGGCAGCGCGCCGTTCTACCTGTTCAGCGACGTGCTGAAGGTGCCGACGATCGGGCTGTCGATCGTCAACTTCGACAACAACCAGCACGGGTCGAACGAGAACGTCCGCATCAAGAACATCTGGGACGGCATGGAAACGATCGCGGCCATTTTGACTATGCCCTAGCGCTCGTTCCACTTGAGCTTCTGCCGCAGCACTTCGAAGTAGCTGCGGCGGCTCGGACGCATCAGCTGCAGCGTCCGCTCCGCGCGGGCGATGGTGATCTCGTCGCCCGCCTTCATCTGAAAGCCCGCCTGCCCGTCGAACGTCGCATACAGCTCGTCGCGCACGTCCATGTTCGGCTGGACGCGCACGGGCGACGAGGCCGGAATCACGATCGGCCGGTTCGTCAGCATGTGGGGCGCGATGGGCGTCAGGATCAGCGCGTCGAGGCGCGGTTCGACGATGGGTCCGCCGGCGGCGAGGTTGTACGCCGTGGACCCTGTCGGTGTGGCGACGATCAGGCCGTCGGCTTTCACGCGCGTCAGGAACTCGTCGCCGATGAACACGGACAGGTCGATCATCCGCGCGCTCGCGGCTTTCGTGACGACCACGTCGTTCAGCGCGATGTACGAGGGCATCTTCGCTCCTGCGCGCGTCGTCGAGGCGCGCAGCATCATGCGGTGCTCGAGGCGCGCGGTCCCGCCGAGGACGGCTTCGAGCGCGGGATAGACCTCGTCGAGCGTCACTTCCGTCAGAAACCCGAGCGAGCCGAAGTTGATGCCGAGCAGCGGTACATCGACGCCCGCAGCGCCGATCGCGTCGGCCATCGACAGCAGCGTTCCGTCGCCGCCGAGCACGACGACGGCGTCGACGTCCTTTACGAGGGCCGCTTTCTCGGCCACGCGTCTGGCGCCCGACACCGGCATCAACGCCGCGGTCGCCGTCTCGAAGACGGCCGGAACGCTGCGCGCCGACAGCCACTGCTCGATCTCGATCAGATGCGGCGCGGCTTTGCGCAAATGCGATTTCGCAACGACGCCGATCTGGACGCTCTTGTTGGCCGTCTTCGTCATCAGGGCCTTCGGGGCGGCTCAATCGTAGCGCAGGTGCAGGAAGAACTCCCGGTTGCCGGTGGCGCCGGTGATCGGCGACGGCGTCATGGCGCGGCGCGCGAGGCGGAGCGCCGCGGCGGCTTCCGTCACGCGTGCGACCACGGCGTCGTGGACCGCGGGGTCGGTGACGAGACCGTGCCGGCCCACCTCCTCGCGTCCGGCTTCGAACTGCGGCTTGACGAGCGCGATCACATCCGCGGACGGATCGAGAAACGGCGGAATCGCCGGCAGGATCAGCCGCAGCGAGATGAACGCGACGTCGATCGTCGCCAGGCTGACCGTGTGGGGTACATCGTTCGCCGTCAGCGCGCGCGCGTTGACGCCTTCGCGGACGATCACGCGCGGGTCGTTCCGCAGGCGCCAATCGAGCTGTCCGTGGCCGACGTCGAGGGCGACGACGCTCCCGGCGCCGCGCTGGAGCAGCACGTCGGTGAAGCCGCCGGTGGAGGCGCCGACGTCGAGCGCCCGGCGGCCGCGCGGATCCACGCCGAACACGTCGAGCGCGTGCGCAAGCTTCACGCCGCCGCGGCTCGCATACGGATGGTCCGGCGTCGTCAGGGCGACCCGGGCATCCGCCGGAACGGGGGCGCCGGCCTTCGAGACGACCTGACCGTCGATCGTGACTTGACCCGCGAGGATCAGCGCGCGGGCGCGCTCGCGCGTGGCCGCGAGGCCGAGATCGACGAGCGCGACGTCCAGTCGTTTCTTTGACGGCAAGCCGCTAATTCTTGCGCGACAGCACCCAGTCGGCGATGGCGGCGAGATGGCCGGCGTCCAGACCGGCGCCCGCGAGCGTCCGGCGCGCGCGCTCGACGCAATCGGCGGCGAGCGTTCGCGACTTCTCGAGGCCGAACAGGGCGGGGTAGGTCGGCTTGGCGCGGGCGGCGTCCTTGCCGGCGGTCTTCCCGAGCTCTGCGGCGCTGCCTTCGACGTCGAGGATGTCGTCGACGATCTGAAAGCACAAACCGAGATCGGCCGCGTACCGATCGACAGACTCCACGAGCGCGGCATCGGCGCCCGCCATCACGGCGCCGCTGGACGCGGCGGCGCGGATGAGCGCGCCGGTTTTCTGCGCGTGCATGGCGCGCAGACCGTCGGCGTCTAGTTTCAAGGCGCGTGATTGACGCGCCCCTGAGGGCGCCGGCTCGGGCACCTGTCCGGCGGCCTGCAGGTCGATCGCCTGTCCACCGCCCATCCCGGCGGGGCCG
>DASQHH010000058.1:0-5161 GCA_035632195.1 Vicinamibacterales bacterium | reverse complement strand
TAGAGATTCACGACCGGGTCGCAGTGCGGCACGATCATCTCGATCGTGTCTCCGACCGCGTACGTCCTGTTCGATGTCCGGAATTCGATCATGCCGAACTCGTCGGAGCCCGCATCATAGGCGAAACCGGGCTCGCCGACGACGAACGGGCCGGGGCTGAACGTCGTCAGGGCCTTCGAGCCGGCGTCGGTGGTGAGGCGGCCTGGAAAGTATGCGTTGACGATCGTGGCGAGCACAGTCAGAGACGGCTCGAAATCCGCGAACCGATCGTCGCGTCCGTCGCCGCCGATCTCGAGGTACTGGGCGTCCATGAAGATGTAGCTTCCGACCTGCACGTCGGTCACGCCGTCGACCTTCGACAGGATGTTGTAAGTGCCAGTGCCACCGCAGCTGAAGATTTCGGTATTGAGGCCGGACTTTTTCATCCGCTCGAACGTCGCGACGGACGCCTCGAATCGCTTCAATGTGTAGTCGCGGCGGGCGGCAAATCCTTTGACGTGCTGCGCGGAGCCATCGTAGCTGAGAAGGCCGCGAAGTTTCAGGTGGGGCAGCCGGTCGACCGTCTGAGCGAGCGCGACAGCCGGGTCACCAGGCGGCACGCCGCTCCGTGTGCCGACAGCGACGTCGACCACGACGTCCGCGACGACGCCGGCGGCTTGCGCGACGGCGTCCAGGCCGCGCGCGCCCTGCTCGTGGTCGACCGCCTGAACGAATAGAGGATTCGCGGCGCGGAGCGCCATCGCGCGGCGCATCTTCTGGAGGGTGGCGCTGCTGGTCGTCATCATCAGCGGCGCGACGCCGGCGTTCCAGAGCGCCTCCGCTTCGCTGACCTTTGCGCACGAAAGGCCGACAGCGCCGGCCGCGAGCTGCCGCGCGGCGATGGCGGCGCACTTGTGCGTCTTCGCGTGCGGCCGGCTCGCGACGCCGGTCGGCGCGAGCGCCCTCTGCATAGCGGCGATATTCCGGTCGAGCGCGTCGATATCGACGCACAGCGCCGGCGTATCGAGGTCCCACTTGGACGCACCGATCATGGCGGCGCCACCCGAAGATTAGCCGCAGAGCACGCGGAGCGCGCGGAGGGTTCGCTCGACGCGGCGCCGCGGTCTCTGCGCGCTCGGCGGTTGCTTTTCACTCAGTTCACGACGGCGCCGTAGACCAGGCTGCGAGTGAGGGCATGGATGGGACGTGTGGTCTGCAGGTTCTGATGGCCGACCATGCCGACGAACGCGAGATCGTCCACCGGATCGATCCAGAACCAGGTGCCGGCAATGCCGAACCAGCTGAACGTGCCGTTGGGAACCGCGTCGCCGGCGGCGGCCGCGTCCATCACCACTTGAAAGTCCATGCCCCACCCGGTGCCGGGCGCCATCGTCTTGAGCGGATCGGGATTGACGTGATTGGTGCGCATCATCTCGACCGTCCGCGGCGCGAGCAGGCGGACGCCGTTCAGCTGCCCGCCCTGCAGGAGCATCTCGCAGAAGCGCGCGTAGTCGGGCGCCGTCGAGAACAGCCCGCCGCCGCCCGACGGGCCCAGCGGTACAGCGGTCGGCTCTGGGCGGTTCGTGTCGATGGCGAGCGAGGCGCCCGATCCGGTGTGCACCTCCGAGAATCGCGCGAGCTTTTCCTTCGGCACGTAAAACGCGGTGTCCTTCATCCCGAGCGGCTCGAAGATCCGCGTGCGGGCGAAATCGGCGAACGGCATCCCGGAGAACTTCTCGATGAGGTATCCCTGGACGTCGACCGCGATGCTGTACGACCAGCGCGTCCCCGGCTGCGCAAGCAGCGGAATCCTGCCGAGGCCGTCGATCATCTTCGAGAGCGGCGCCGCCGCGTTGAGCACCCCGGCGTCGATGACCATGCGGTCGACCGGATTGTTCGGGTTGAGCACGTACCCGAGGCCCGCGGTGTGCGTCATCAGCTCCCGCATCGTCATCGATCGGCGGGCGTCCTCGAGCTTCGGCGTTCCGTCCTCGTTCTTGCCGACGTAGACCTTCAGCTTCGAGAATTCCGGGATATAGCGCGCCACCGGATCGTCGAGGTGCCACTTGCCTTCCTCGTAGAGCATCATCATCGCGACGCCGGTCACCGGCTTGGTCATCGAGTAGATGCGGAAGATGGCGTCCTTCTGCAGCGGCTCGGGCGATGCGACATTGCGTTCGCCGTACGCGTTGAAGTCGACAATCTTTCCGTGCCGCTCGAGGAGCGTGACGAGGCCGACGACCTGCTTGTCGGCGACGATTTTCGACATCGCGGCATCGAGCCGCTTGAGCCGGTCGGGCGCGATACCGACCGATTCCGGCGGCGCCATCGCCAGATCGCGCGAAGCCTTCGCCGGCCCGTGCTGCGCGGCGAGAGGCGCGGTCACCAGCGCCGCCGCGACGACAACGTAGCGCAGCCCTCTAGGGCTGCCGTGCATACGGATCATTTCTTCCTCCACCCCGCCGCGAGCGCGTCGCGATCCAGCTTCGCGCCGCCGAGGTACACCGCGGAGATCTTCCGCGTGTTGCGGATGTCGTTCAACGGATTCGCGTCGAGGACGATGAAGTCCGCGCGCTTGCCTTTCGCGAGCGTGCCGGCATCGGCCAGCCCGAGAAGCTCCGCGGGCCGTGACGTCGCCGCGACGATCGCCTGCGACGGTGTGAGTCCGAACTGCACCCACCGCGCGATTTCGTGATGGTCCGCCGAGCCGAAGGTGTAGCCCGACGAGATTCCCGCGTCGGTGCCGAGCACAAGCCGCGCGCCCGCTTCGACCATCTTGGTCACGTTGAACGACAACGTCGCGTCCCGCGCTGCAGCGTTGGGCGACGTCGGCCCGCAGCTCGGCTCCAGCGGCCGCGGCGTCGTCGTTTCCCGAATCTTCTTCACCACCGACGGCGGCAGCGTGTCGGTCACGAAACCGGTATCGTCACAGACCTCCGTTCGATCGCCTAGGCCAATGACCGTCGTCCAGTACGGCTTCTTCTCCCGCAGCAGCGCGAGGAACTCGTCGTCCACCTTTTCGTTGCCGACCGTATGGACGAGGACATCCACGCCGGCGCGAACAACGGCCTTCTGATCCGGCAGCGTCGTCGCGTGCGCGTGCACTCTCATCCCGTGGCGGTGCGCCTCGTCTATGACTGCGTCGTAGACCTCCGGCGTCATCTTCGGATACGTTCCGCGCCGGTCGTCGACCCAGATCTTGACGTGTTTCAGGTTCCTCGTCGCGAAGCCGCGGACGGCGGCGCGCGCTTCGTCGGCGGTCGAGACTTCGTAGACCGCGTGCAGCGCCTGCGTGCCTTTCAGCAGCACCGCGTCCGGTCCCCCGTTGGGCGGAGCCATGCCGGGCATGAACAGGAATCGCGATGCCGACGGATACTTCCCGGCCGCCTGGTCTCTCTGAAACTGAATCGACGCGTCCATCGGACTGCTGCCGACCGACTGCGTGGCGCCGACGCCGTAATACGCCTCGCGCTCGAGGTGTTCGTACACGTTCGCGGGCGTGTAATTCTCGGCGCCCCAGCTCGTGTAGCCCTCGTAGCCGATGTGGACGTGGATGTTGATCATCGCCGGCATCACGGTTTTGCCTGCGAGGTCGACGCGCGATGCGCCTCTCGGCGCAGTCAGTTGTGTTCCGATGGCTGTGATCCGTCCGGTATCGACGATGAACGATGCGTTCTCGATGACGGAGCCGTCGCCAACGATGAGGCGAGCGCCGGTGAACAAAGCGGGACCGATGGTCCGCTGCGAGTGCAGGGCAGCCAACGACGCGACAAGCAGGAGCGCGATGAGCGGAAGACGCCGTTGCACGGGTGGATTCTATCGCCTCCGTCAGCGTAACGCGTGGGTGACTTCGGCCAGCACCCTGGGATCTTCAGCCAGCACCCTGCGAACATCAGTGAGCACCCTGCGGACTTCCCCCGGCACCCCTGAGTTTCTCCGGCACCCTGGCCAATTCTGTTAGCATCCGCGCGATCACAGGAGACCTCCATGAAACGCATCCTCGTCGCTATGGTCATCGTCGCCGCCTTCGGAATCGGGCGCTTCGCCGCGCAGGCCCCGGCACAGCAACCGCCCACCGCGGATCCGTACGCCAACAACGCCCGGCCGGGGACGACGCAGTTTCCGCTCGCCGCTCCTGCCGGACGCGACAGCAACGCGGAGACGACCCCGCCGGCGGGCGCCGTCAATACCGGCCCGTTCAACCCGACGACGTGGAAGTACGGCACGGCCTGGAATCCGCCGGCGAACTCGAAGATCTGGAACCCGGTAAAGCTGAAGCTGCAGCGCGGCGAGAAGGTAACGGGTGGCACGCTATTCAGCGCCACCGACGCGGCGACGTACTGCGCCATGGCGAACGCAGGCTACGACTTCATCTGGACCGAGATGCAGCACAACGACCGCGACTGGAGCGCCGTCGCGCGGATGTGGCGCGCGTGCCCGTACGCGAAGGCGGTGCCCGGCGTCCGTGTCGCGTACACCGACGAACGCGAAATTCAGCACGCCCTCGACGCCGGCGCGCTCGTCGTTGTCGTGCCGACGATCGACTCCACGCAGGAGGCGATCGACGCGCGCAACTGGACCTACTTCCCGCCGCTCGGCCGTCGCAGCAACGGCGGCGGCCAGGCGTTCGACGGCGCGATGTGGGGCGGCGTCCCCGGCGGCTATCGCAACACCATCAACGACAACGTCGTGCTCATCGAGATGATCGAAACACTCGAAGGGCTGAAGGACGCGGACGCAATCGCGAAGGTGCCCGGCGTGGACGCCGTGTTCGCGGCGAGCGGTGATCTCGGCAACTTCTCCGGCTACCGCCAGGGGCAGCCCGATTACGAGCGCGCCATCAACATCGTCCACGACGCGGCGATCAAGGCGGGCAAACGTCTGTGCGGCCCGATCGCCTGGCGCGACCGTCCGGACTTCACCTGTTTCCAGGCCGGCAGCGAGACGGCGGCCATCGCGCGCGGCGCGGCCGCGGAGCTGGGGCCGCTCGCGAACACGCAGCCGAAGCCGGAGGTGGGACCGTTTGCAAGATAGGGTTCAAGGTTCACGGTTCAAGGTTCACGGTTCACGGTTCCAGGGTTCTACGGGGTTCTTGGGTTCGGGTTCGGGTTCCTCCAGGGCGAGTAAGTGTAGTTGGTCGTCCGGGCATCGCAGAACCCGAACGCGAACCCGAACCCGAACC
>DASQHH010000057.1:0-1559 GCA_035632195.1 Vicinamibacterales bacterium | reverse complement strand
CGACCATGTTCGCGCCATTGCCTGATGTACCAGCGTCGCCATTGATCGAAACATCATTAGCGACATAGACCATCGAAGCATTTCGCTCCGGTCCTGCCCCATGATAATTGCCGCCAATCAGCAGGAACCCGCCGCCGCTGTCGCCAGATACGTCGACGTTCGCGGAGTTGAAGAGACCGATGTAGTTGCCGAGAACCTTTACCGTGCCGCCGCTTGTACCGGCGTTAGCGCCCTTCGCTTCCACCGTGCCCGCGACGCTGACGACGCCCGCGTTGCCGCCGTCGAGGATGATGGTGCCGTTGCGGTTGCTGATGGTGTTCGCGCGGATGATGCCGTCGGTGTTGATGACGGTGTCGAGCAGCGCGTTGGCGCTCCTCGCGGTGAGCAGGACGTTGCCGCCATCCGCCGCGATCGTGCCGCTGTTGAGAACCGAGGCGTTGAGCGCCGCTTCGTTGACGGCGACCTTGATGAGGCCGTCGCCGACCATGTCGAGCGAGACCTTGTCGCCCGCGGCGAGGGCGACCGAGCCCATGCGCGCGACGATGAGGCCGTTGTTGATGACGTTGGGCGCAAAGAGGCCCACGTAGCCGTTGAGCGAGGTGATCTGCGCGCCCGCCTGGACTTCGACGCCGCCCGCGGTGCCGCTCCTGCTGAAGACGTACTTGCCGTTGACCGCGTCGGAGAAGCTGAGCGGCAGCGTGGTGGCGACGAGGCCGCCGACGTCGACGCTGGCGGTGGGCCCGAACACCACGCCCGAGGGATTGACGAGCCAGAACTGGCCGTTCGCCGTCAGCGTGCCGAAGATGCTCGACAGGTTGTTGCCGACGACGTTCATCATCATGATGGACGAGCGGGCCGGCTGGGAGACGTCGACGCGGTAGCCGGCGCCGATCGAGAACGACTGCGCGTTCATCGCCGCGTTCTGCGACGACTGGTCCAGGCGCATGCTGGTGGAGCTCGGGTTGCTGACCGCGACGGAGCCGCTCACGGTCTGCAGGCCAGTAGGCAGGTTCTGCGCGTAGGCTACCCCGCCGCCGGAGAGCGCGGCCGCGACGGCCACCGCGAGGGACTTGCGACGCAGGGGCTGCTCAGCTGCCACTGCGGACGTCTTCTTTTCAGTCATGACCCTGGCCCCCTAATGCGCGATCGCCGCGGCAACCGATGGCCGCAATGCGGGCGACTCGCACACAAGTCTATTCATCTGCTGCTGCATGGACTGTCAAAAACTTAACGGTCGCGTCGCTATTTGCCGACGCATCTCTCAGAACCACTTGATCGCCTGGACCCACATCCGCGGCGTGCGGTTCGTCGGATCGGACGTCGGCCCTTCGTTCTCCAGGCGCCAGGCCGCCATCGCCCGCAGCACGAAGTCCGAATCCTTGCCGAGCGAGGCGCCGATGCCGTAGCCGTTCAGGTTGCGGTTGTTGTTGTCCACCGCCGGGTTGCCGGTGGCGGGCAGCGGGTTCTCGTTGATGCGCACCCAGCCCTGGTCGTAGAACGCCGACAGCGACAGGTCGCCGCCGCCGGGGCGCACGCCCGGCACGATGTAGCGGTACTCG
>DASQHH010000056.1:0-3254 GCA_035632195.1 Vicinamibacterales bacterium | reverse complement strand
GGCTTTGTCGGCGTCGATGATCGGCATTCCGTAGATCGGGCTGCTCTTTTCCGTCCGCGCGGCGGGGTTGACGACGTCGTTCGCGCCGACGACGAGTGCGACGTCGACCTGCGGCATGTCGGGATTGATCTCATCCATCTCGACGAGGTCGGTGTACGGGATGTCCGCTTCGGCGAGCAGCACGTTCATGTGTCCGGGCATGCGTCCGGCGACCGGGTGGATCGCGAACTTCACCGTGATGCCGCGCTTCTTCAGCTGGTCGTAGAGCTCACGCACTTTGTGCTGCGCCTGCGCCACCGCCATGCCATAGCCCGGAATGATGACGACGAGGCTGGCCTGCTCGAGGACCTGCGCGGCGCCTTCGATCGTCTCCGATTTGTAGACCTTCTCTTCGCCGCTGGCCTTCGCCTGCGCAACTTGTCCGAAAGCGCCGAACAGGACGTTCGTGAACGACCGGTTCATCGCCTTGCACATGATGATGGCGAGGATAAGGCCGCTCGATCCGTCCAGTGCGCCGGCGGTGATCAGCAGCTTGTTGTCGAGGACGAAGCCCATCGCCACCGCAGAAAGACCGGCATACGAGTTGAGGATGGCGATGACGGTCGGCATGTCCGCGCCGCCGATGGGGATGATGAGCAGCACGCCGAAGACCAGCGCCATGGCGACGATGACGGCGAACAAGTACGGCGCGTAAGGCGCCGTCGGATCCCGGGCGATCGCCACGGCAAGCACGACGGCGAGGCCGAACAGGCCGACGTTGGCGACGTTCTGCCCCGGATAGGTCACCGGCCGCTGAGGAATCCATTTCACCTCCTGCAGCTTCCCCGCGGCCATCAGGCTGCCGGTGAGCGTCAGGTAGCCAAGGATGACTTCCGCGACGAGCGCCGACATGCGGAACGGCGTCAGCCACTCCGGACCGTCCGCGAGGCGGAAATAGAACTCCGCGGTCCCCACCAGTCCGGCGGCGGCGCCACCGAACGCGTGCGACAGCGCCGTCCGCTGCGGCACGGCCGTCAGCGGCACGAGCGACAGCGGAATGCCGGCCGCGAAGCCCGCGGCAATCGCGAGAATGATCCAGACATGGTGCGTGACCGATGGATCCGCCCACGTGACGAGGACCGCGATCGCGGTCGCAGCGACGCCCGCATACACGCCCTTGCGCGCCGTCGTCGGGTCGTTCATCCAGTGCAGCGCGAAGATGTACAAAGCGGAGGCGACGATGTAGGCGAACTGCGTGACGCCGTACATTACGAGTGGCCCCCCGCGGCGGGCTTGCCCTTCGTGTCGGTCTTGAACATCTTCAGCATGCGGTCGGTGATGAGGAAGCCGGACACGATGTTCGTCATCGATGCGAACAGCGCGATGGCGCCGAGAATGCGGATGCCGATCGGATGGTCGCCGCCGGTAATGAGAATGGCGCCGACGACCGCGATGGCGGAAATGGCGTTGGTCAGCGACATCAGCGGCGTGTGCAGCAGCCGTGATACGCGGCGGATGATGCCGAGCCCGATGAACGAGGCAAGGACGAACACGTAAAGAGTCGGCCAGAGATCGGGCATGTGTGTTTACGCTCGCGGCTGTGCGGAAAGGGCGTCGCGCGTCCGCGCGTGCTTCACCTCGCCGCCGTGCGTGATGAGCGCGCCCTGCTGGATGTCGTCGTTGAGATCGAGCTGGAACCGCTTGTCCTTCGTGAAGGCCATGAGAAACGCCGTCAGGTTGCGCGAGAAGAGCAGGCTCGCGTGGTACGGCATCGAGGCCGGTACGTTGAGCGGCGCGAGGATCGTGACGCCGTTCACATGGACGGTTTCGCCGGGCTTCGACAGCTCGCAGTTGCCGCCGCCGTCCGCGCCGAGATCGACGATCACCGAGCCCGGCTTCATGCGCCTGACGGTCTCCGCATTGATCAACTTCGGCGCGAAGACGCCGCCGATCAGCGCCGTCGTGACAACGACGTCGGCGTCGGCGCACGTCTCGGCGAGCAGCTGCGCCTGCTTCCTTTTGTCGTCGTCGGACAGTTCCTTTGCGTAGCCGCCGCCGGCCGCGGCGCTCTGGCTCAATTCGATGCCGACGTACTTCGCGCCGACGCTCTCGATCTGCTCCTTGACTTCGGGTCGCACGTCGGTCGCGACGACGTTGGAGCCGAGGCGGCGCGCGGTCGCGATCGCCTGGAGTCCGGCGACGCCTGCGCCGATGACGAACACCTTGGCCGGTTTCACCATTCCCGCCGCGGTCATCAGCATCGGGAAGTAGCGATTCAGTTCCACGGCCGCGAGCAGGACACCTCTGTACCCGGCGATGTTCGCCATCGACGACAGGGTGTCCATCGGCTGCGCGCGGGTGGTGCGGGGAATCGCATCCGTCGCGAACGACGTGATGCGTTTCTCCGCGAGGGCTCGGACGGCGTCGAGATGGCGCAGCGGCATCAGCGATCCGAGGTAGATCGCGCCGGGTTTGAGCGCCGAGGCTTCATCCGTCGAGGGCGCGGTGACCTTCACCAGCACATCGGCGGAGGAGACCAGTGTGTGGCGATCCGATTCGAGCGCTGCGCCGGCTTCCTTGTACGCCGCATCGGGGAAGCCGGCAGGCTCGCCCGCGCCCGATTCAACGGCGACTTCGTATCCGGCCTGAATGAGTTTCTTGACGGACTCGGGAACGAGGGCGACCCGCCGCTCGCCGGCGGCGGATTCCCGGGGGACGACGATGCGCATGAGCGCCCATTGTGCCTCAGAAAACACGAAACTGCATCCAGACGAAAACCCGAAACGAGAAACACGGAGCCGGGCCGCGCGTCGTCAAGCCTCGAAGACACGAAGGCACGAAGACTTTCTTGTACAAACAATGCCTCGGGGCCTCGCGTCTTCGTGGCTACACTCTCCGGATGCTTCATTTCCTCATTGCATACGCCATGGCTGCGACGCTTGCCGACGATCTGCAGGCGATTGCGAAGCTGCCGGGCGAGCCGTCGATCGTCAGCGCGGCGGGGCTAGACGCTGCGGGCGAACCGATCCTGACGCTCGAGAATCCGTCGGCATTCGATCCGAAGTCGACGAAGAAGCGGGTAGTCATCTATGCGACCGGTGACAGCGACCAGAAGACGACTGGGGTATTGCGCCTTGTGCGGTGGATGAAGACGTCCGCACCCCGCCAACTACGCGATCATTGGGTAGCGAGCGCGCTGCCGTCGGCGGCGTTCGTGGACGAAGTGTCGTCCTCGCGCTGGCTCGAATTCCAGAATGCCGACGTCGCTTTCGAGG
>DASQHH010000055.1:0-4901 GCA_035632195.1 Vicinamibacterales bacterium | reverse complement strand
CATCGGCGGCGTATCGGGCAGCGCGATGCCGCGCCCGGCGAGGAGCTCGAGACACCGATGCTTGCCGTCCGGCTTTCGGCAGTAGGTCTCGAGGATCATGGCGACCGGCGCGCGCCAGTCGCCGTTCCTATCGGCGATCGGCGCGCCCATCTCGAGGACGTACGCGAGCCCTTCGGCGTTGAGCGTCTCGCAGGGCCCCATCACCGCATCCACCGGCTGCGGCGGACGGCCGGCGAGCTCGTGGATCATCCGCGCCGTGTCGATTTTGCCCTGCAGCGCGGCGCGGCCGGCGGCGTGTGCGAGGTCTCGCGCACCAAGCTCCCATAGCATTCGGATGATGCGGTCGCGTCCGAGATTGGCGGCGTACGACATCGGCGGTCCCCAGTTGCTGCCCTCCCTCGCGAGCGCCATCTCGTGCAGCAGTGCAGGACGCTTCGTTACGATCGCGCGCAGGCGCTCCGCATCGTCCTCCCAGATGGCGTCGACGACGTGGCATGCGACGACGAGCCTGGGCCAGCTGACGACGCCGTAGCTGCGCGCGAGGGCGAACTGGGCGTCGGCGAGCTTCGCGCGCGGATTGCCGCGCTTCATCTCCCGCAGCAAGTCCTTCGCCTGATGCTTGAGCTGTATGAGGTCGGGCCGGACGGGCAGGTGACGGGTGGACATGACGAGCCTCCTGATGAACGTGCCCGGCGTCCGCACGGACGGGCGATTGGAGGTTCGTGGTGAACCGTGTTCGACGATCGCTCAGGTGGACTCGGTCCTGCCCGCGGACGGGAGGCGTCCTGCACGCCGCCCACGAGCATACATCACGTCGCGGCAGTGGTATGGTGGGACTTAGGTCCGCATGAAATACGTCGAGCTCGGGATGGTCATTGTCGCCGCCGGCGCGTTCGCGCTCTGGCGCGCGGTCGCGATGTACCGCCAGACGTTCCACAAATGAAAACGCCGCACCCCGCGGGGGAAGGCAAAACCCGCGGCGTGCGGCAGGGTGGTCGCCGTCCGCTACGCTGTTTTCGGCGTGGCTGACGGTTCAGATGCCGGCGGTGCCGCCGGCGCAGCGGGCGCAGCGCCCGCCGTGACCGGGCCGACCCGCTTCGCCTCGACGAGTTGCGCGAGGAAGTGCGAGTCCAGCCCCGGCGTGTGCGCCGCGATCGCGTGGAGCAGTGCGATCGCCGCGTCGCCGTCTTTCAGCGACTGGCGGAGCATCTTCGCGTCCGCCTTCCGCTGGGTGCGCGCGGTCATCCGCGCGGCTTTGGCCGCTTCGAGGCCTGCGATCTGCGCCGGCAGATTCTGCAGGACCGTGTCCGGCAGACCCTTGGCAAGGAACGCCGGCGCTTTCGCCGTGACCTTGTCCTGGATCGCCGTGGTTTGCGCGATCAGCTGATCGTCGCTGACGCCCTTGTCGGGCAGGCGGACGACCTGCGCGTCGCTGTCGTCGAGGCCGACGAAGCGGCTGATCTTCACCATCGCGGCGAGCGACTTTTGAAGCAGCGTGCGCCACGTGCGGCAGTTGTTGACCGCCGTGGCTTCGGCCTCGAGTTTCCCCTCGTACGCGGCGAGCCAGCTCTTCGTGCCGGTGACCGCCACGCCCAGGGCCGCGAGCCCGTCCTTGCCACCCTGCGTGGCGTCGAACGTGCTGCGGTTGGACGCGCAGGCGTCATCGTAGCGGCCCTGCGCGTCGATTCGGAGTCGGATTCGTTTTTCCATACCGTGACCTTTCTGCCTTCCAGGTGATGAAAGCTAGTGTATCACTAGTATAGAACACTGTAAATAGCGATTTGATCGGGTGGGGAGCTCGCCTCCGCACGTCCGGAGTTCCACTCTGCAGGTCGGAAGTCGAGCTCCGTGCGTCCCGACTTGCCCTCTGCACGTCGGGAGTTCCTCTCCGCACGCCTGGATTTCGGCTCCGCACGCCGGGAGTTCCACTCCGCATGTCCGGACTTCTACTCCGCGCGCCCCGACTCCGGCTCCGTTCGGTGGGGAGTTCCCCTCTGCACGCCCGGACTTCGACTCCGCAGGTCGGGAGTTCCCCTCCGTTCGCCGGGGAGTTCACGTCCGCGCGCAGGAAGTTCGACCGTGCGAGGCGGGAGTTACCGCATCTGCAACCACCATTTCATCGTATTGGTCACGAGATCCGCGGCGTCCTGTTGTACGAAATGTCCCGCGCCTGGAACGGTTACAAGCGTCAGGTCCTTCTCCAGCCACTGCCACGTGTCGTTCAGGCCTGACGGGTTGAGCGCGGTGTCGTTCAGGCCGTGGAACATCAGCACGGGCGCCTTGACCTTCGGCAGCGGCGCGGGAGCGGGCGCGTCGGGACCGGCGGCGCGCGGGTAGTTCCGTTTGTAGTAATTGAGCATCGCGTCGAAGTCGGACCGCTGGAACGCCTCGACGTAGCGTTTCCGCGCCTCGGGGTCGCGCACCCAGCCCGACAGGTTCTCCGCCGTCATCGGTCTGCCGAAGAACACGGTCGGATCGCTCGCCGGCTTCTGCTGGAAGTTGCGCGCGTATTCGCTGTTCTTGATCTGGTCGGGATTGTTCTTCAGCTCCCGCGCGAGGCCGTTCGGGTGCGGCAGGTTGAGAATGATCAGCTTGTCGGTCATCTGCGGCTGCGTCATCGCGAACGTCCACGCGACGATCCCGCCCCAGTCGTGGCCGACGATGGTCGCTTTGTCCCTGCCGAGGGCCTTGATGACGGCCGCGACGTCGCCGACGAGCAGCCGCAAATCGTAGTTTTCGACCCCCTTCGGCTTGTCGCTCAGGTTGTAGCCGCGCTGATCGATGGCGACCACCTGATAGCGGTCCGCGAGCGCGGCCATCTGCACGCGCCACGTGTACCAGAAGTCGGGGAAGCCGTGAATCATCACGACCAGGGGCCCGCTGCCGAGCGACGCGTAGTGGATCTTCACGCCGCCCTCGGACGTGGCATAGCCGTTGGTCACGCGGTCGTAGACGTCCGATTGCTGCGCCATGGCGTTTCTCGCGCCGATCGCGGCAACCGACAGTGCGGCCGCCGCCAGAATGCGTGTGTTCATGATGTGTGGACCGTAGCGGAAGAGACACGCGCGGGTCAATTGGTCCTCGGCGGCCACTGACCCCAAACGGCTGCAAAGCATTGGAAACAAACGACCGATACGTTCGGTACACGCTTCGCACCGTCTTTTTCGAGAGGCTCGACGTGACCATGCGCATTTCGCCCGCGATGCTCGCTCTGGCTCTGTCGGTTGCTGCGCCCGCCGCCGCGCAACAGGCAATGACGTTCGGCTCTCCCGACGCCGGAGCGCGCGGCAAGCGGCCGGACAGCCAGTCGTCGTACGAGAAATTGACGGAACATCCGAAGCTCGTGTTCGAGCCGTTCACGCCCGACGGCGCGTTCCGGGCGCGCACTGCCAGGCTTCAGCTGAAAACACTGGGCCCCTTCGATGCCTCCAAGTACGGGTTCGACACGCTGCGCTTCCTGTTCGATCGCGAAACGGTTCCCGAGGATCAGCGCAGCGGATTCGAGTCGAACTCCAGGCTGCAGCTCGCCGTGGAGCTGGCCAGGCAGGGCAGTCCCTCACGCTGGCTGCGAATGGCCGCCCGCAAAGACGCAGCGATTGAAGACGCCGATCTTCTGGCGATCGAAGACGAGGCCGATGAGAACGAAAGCGCGACCGCCGCGACACCTGACGCGGCGCTGCCGATTGTGAACGTGGCGTACCACTCGAGCTCGCAGGGCGTCAGCGTCCATGGCGAGTCGAGCACGTCGCTGCTCGTCGACTTCCGGTCCGCGCCGGCCGTGCTCGCCGCGCACGAGGCGGTCGAGACCGAGGGCGGCGGCGTGTGCGGCGTCTGGGACAACCAGTATTTCGTCGCGGACGAGTACGGCTGCCGCTGGGACCCGTCGCACGAGGACTTCCTGTGCGCGCACACCGAGCACCGCCGCGACACTCCCTGGGGCGAGCGCCGCGGCTCGCGCTGGTTCTACCTGGCGACGGGGATGTCCGCCTTCCCGCCGCTCGACGAAGACCCCGCCGCGCCGCGGACGCTTGCGGCGCTCGCCGAGCGCATCGCCGCCGACCCGCGCGCGCCGAAGGAAGGGCTGCTCAAGGACCTCGGCCTCACGAAGATGATCCTGGAACTGCCGTCGAAGCGCGTGGCCAACTCGCGGCTCTTTCTCTTCGCATCGTCTTCGCTCGCCTATCGTTTCGACGGGCGCTTCTTCGTCGTCCGCGTCACGCCGGGAAAGCGCGCGCTGACCTTCGTCGCCACGACCAACGATACGCTCGGTGGGCGCGACGTCATCCTCCATCGGGATCAGCCCGACGGCGGTCCTGAGCCTCCGTCGTTCACGCCTGACGGAGAGCCCCAGTCGTACAAGGCGTCCATCGTCAGCACGCAGGGCTACACGCGCGTCGCGCGCGTGGTGGTCGACGAGATGAGAGGGCGCGGCGTCTACTACATCGGCGTCGAGGAAACGCCGTCGAAGACCGTCGCCGACGCGTTCCTCGTCGCGAGTGATACGGCGTACTACGACCAGTGCGCGAGATGGATCGTGCCTCCGACGGCGGTCAGCGCATCGGTGTCGCCGGCGGCCAACAGCGCCTTCAGGGCACGCCTCGACATCGAGCCCGGGCGCACCGAGGACGACTTCGACGAGGGCCTGAAGGTCGACGATCAGCTGGATCCGGCGGACGATGACCTGTGCGCGGTGACACGGACGCTGACGTGGAAGAGCGGGGAGGGATTTGCGCTGTCCGACGAGGACGCGCCCGAGACGTGCCCGGACGCGCCGCTGCGCCGCGTCGCCATTTCACCGGACGGTGCTATTTCTGTACGGTCAGGCGGTCGACCACCTGCGTGACGCCATTGGTCTCGCGTGCGAGTGCGAGCGCGCGGTCGTGCTCGGCCTGCGACCGTAC
>DASQHH010000054.1:0-5435 GCA_035632195.1 Vicinamibacterales bacterium | reverse complement strand
GGGGCCGCCGGACCCCGTCCTGGCGGCGTTCACGCCCGGCGAGCCGAGCGATCTCGACGCGATCGCCGAGCGGTCGGGACTGACACCGGCGAAGCTGCTGCCGCGGCTGTTCGACCTGGAAATGCGCGGGTCGATCGCGCGCGTCGGCGGCGGACGATTCGTCCGGGTTGACAGACCGTGCTAGGGTGGAAATAAGGCGTATGGCAAAAGCACTCGTGGTGGTCGAATCGCCGGCGAAGGCGAAGACCATCAATAAATATCTCGGGCGCGACTACAAGGTGGTCGCGTCGATGGGGCACGTTCGCGATCTGCCGAAGAGCAAGCTGGGCGTCGACATCGAGAACGACTTCGCGGAAGAGTACGAATCGCTGGAGTCGCGGAAGAAAGTCCTGAAGGAGCTCAAGGACGCCGCGAAGGACGCTTCGGACATCTACATCGCGACCGACCCCGATCGCGAAGGCGAAGCAATCGGCTGGCACATCTCGCAGGAGCTCGCGGGCAAGAAGCGGAAGTTCCACCGTCTCACGTTCAACGAAATCACGAAGAAAGCGGTGCAGGATGCGCTGAAGCATCCGCGAATCATCGACGAGAAAATGGTATCGGCGCAGCGCGCCCGCCGCGTGCTCGATCGGCTCGTCGGTTACAAGATCAGTCCGATTCTCTGGGACAAGGTCCGCCGCGGCCTCAGCGCGGGACGCGTGCAGTCGGTCGCGCTGAAGCTGGTGTGCGACCGCGAGCGCGAGATCGAGCAGTTCGTGCCGGTCGAGTACTGGCACGTCCTCGCGCGGCTCGCGAAGGCGCCCCAGGGCGACACTCCCGAGTTCGAAGCGAAGCTGCTGAAGAAGAGCGGCGACAACGTCACCGTCGCGAACGAAGAACAGTCGAAGGCGATCCTTGCGGATCTCGAGCGCGCGACGTGGACGGTGTCGTCGGTCATCACCAAGGAGCGGAAGCGCAACGCGGCGCCGCCGTTCATCACGAGCAAGCTGCAGCAGACCGCGCGGTTCCCGGTCAAAAAGACGATGATGCTGGCGCAGCAGCTGTACGAGGGCGCCATCGAGATTCCGGGCCTGACCGGCGGCCTCATCACGTACATGCGCACCGACTCGGTGCGCGTCGCGGACGAGGCGCTCGCGGCGGTCCGCGACCATGTGACGACGGCCTTCGGCGCCGCATACCTGCCCGAGTCGCCGAACGTCTACAAGTCGAAGGCGGATGCGCAGGATGCGCACGAAGCCATCCGGCCGACGTCGATGCAGCACGATCCGGAGACGGTCAAGCAGTACCTGACGCCGGACCAGTACTCGCTCTACCGGCTGATCTGGAACCGGTTCGTCGCCTCGCAGATGAATCCGGCCACCTTCGACGAGACGACCGTCGACATCACCGCCGGCGATTATCTCTTCCGCGTCAAAGGCACGGTGCCGAAGTTCGCCGGCTGGATGGCGACCTACGGCTTGACGCCGGGCGACACGGAAGAAAAGTCCGAGAAGGACCAGAAGGACAAGGGTGGAGACGACGACGAGGACGCGGTGTCGGGCGTGCTGCCGCCGCTGGCGGAGGGCGACCGGCTCGACCTGAAGACACTACGGCCCGAACAGAAGTTCACGCAGCCCCCGCCGCGCTATTCGGAGGCGACGCTCGTCAAAGAGCTCGAAGAAAACGGCATCGGCCGCCCGAGCACATATGCGTCGATCATCAGCGTGCTGCAGGACCGCGAGTACGCGATCAAAGTCGAAGGCCGCTTCAAACCGACGGCGCTCGGCCGCATCATCAGCGACCTGCTGACCAAGGCGTTCGACGACATCATCGACGTCGAGTACACGCGCTCGCTCGAGGACGACCTGGATAAGATCGAGCAGGGCAAGGTCGGCTATGAGAAAACGCTGTCGGCCTTCTACAAGAAGTTCAAGAAGGACCTCTCGAAGGCCGGCAAGGAGATGGACGACCTCAAGAAGGGGATCGACATCGGCGAGGCCTGCGACAAGTGCGGCAAGCCGATGCTGAAGCGCGTCGGCAAGTTCGGCCCCTTTATCGCGTGCAGCGGTTATCCGGACTGCACCAACACGCGCGAGGTGGAGACGCAGGAGACCGAGGACGCGGAAGACGAGACGATCGAGCCGTGCGAGAACTGCGGCAAGGAGATGGTCATGAAGCGCGGCCGCTTCGGCCAGTTCCTCGCCTGCTCGGGATACCCGGAGTGCAAGACGACCCGCAAGCTGATCGCGACCAAGCAGGGGGGACTCCGGGCGGCGAAGCCGGACCAGATCCTGGACGAGAAGTGCCCGAAGTGCGCTTCGAACCTCGTCATCAAGCAGGGGCGCTTCGGCGAGTTCACCGCGTGCACGAATTATCCGGAGTGCAAGTACGTCAAGCACAAGTCGACGGGTGTGAAGTGCCCGAAAGACGCCGACAAGGGCGGCGAGGTTGTCGAGCGCAAGTCGCGCCGCGGAAAAATCTTCTTCGGCTGCAACAACTATCCGGACTGCGACTTCGTGCTGTGGAACCGGCCCGTGCCCGAGGCGTGCCCGAAGTGCGGCGCGCCGTACCTCGTCGAGAAGACGACGAAGAAGCACGGCCGGCAGATTCTGTGCAACAACGAAGACTGCGATTACTCGCGCAGCGAAGAACTGCCTGAGTCGGCTGCATGATCGCCATCGTCGGCGGCGGGCTGGCCGGCTGCGAGGCAGCCTGGCAGGCCGCGTCGGCCGGCGAATCGGTGACGCTTCACGAGATGCGGCCGGTCCGGCCGACCGCCGTCCACAAGACCGACCGGCTCGCGGAGCTGGTGTGCAGCAATTCCTTTCGCGGCGACAAGCTCGATAACGCCGTCGGCCTGCTGAAAGAAGAGATGCGCCGTCTCGGCTCGCTCGTGATGCGGGCGGCGGAGGCGAGCCGGGTCCCGGCCGGCGCCGCGCTCGCCGTCGATCGCGAGCGCTTCGCGGATGCAGTCACGCGCGCGGTCGCGGGCCATCCGCGCATCACGGTGGTGCGCGGCGAGGTCATGTCAGTACCGTCCTCGAGCGCGCGCGCGCCCGTGATCATCGCCACAGGCCCGCTGACGTCGGATGCGCTGTCGACCGAGATCGCGGCGATCGTCGGCGCCGAACACCTGTACTTCTACGACGCGATCAGCCCGATCGTCCTCGCTGAATCGATCGATCGGCCGCGGGTGTTCCGCGCGTCGCGGTGGGACCGTAACATCCGCGGTCCGTCGTTCGATGTCCGCGGTGCGTCGTGTGCGACCGATGACGGGCAGGGCGACTACTTGAACTGTCCGATGACGCGCGACGAATACGACGCGTTCTACGAGGCGCTCGTCACGGCCGAGTCGGCAACGGTTCACGATTTCGACAAGGAACGGTTCTTCGAAGGCTGCCTGCCAATCGAGGTAATGGCGCACCGCGGCCGCGATACGCTCCGGTTCGGCCCGATGAAGCCGGTGGGGCTCGTCGATCCGCGGACGGGGCGCGAACCCTACGCCGTCGTGCAGCTGCGGCAGGACAACCTGGCGGCCGATCATTTCAGCCTCGTGGGCTTCCAGACGCAGATCAAGTGGGGCGACCAGGCGCGGGTCCTGCGGCTGATCCCCGGTCTCGAGCACGCGGAATTCGTGCGGTTCGGCATGGTGCACCGCAACACATATGTGAACGGCCCGACCGTGCTCGCCGAGACATGGCAGGTGCGCAGGCGCCCGACGGTGTTCTTCGCGGGTCAGATGTCAGGCGTCGAGGGCTATGTGGAGTCCGCGGCGTCGGGCCTCGTCGCCGGAATGAACGCCGCGGCGCTCGCGGCCGGACGGCCCGTGTCGGCGCCGCCGCGGACGACGGCGATCGGCGCCCTCGGGTACTATGTGTCGCACGCGGATCGGGCGCACTACGAGCCGTCGAACATCACGTTCGGCATCATGCCGCCGATCGAGGGCAGCCGGCTCAAAGGCAGCGACCGCAAACAGGCGCTCTCGCAGCGTGCGCTCGCCGATCTGGCGGTCTGGCTGAATGAACGACGTTCTGAAAGCGTTCCTGCAGTTTCTCCGGCTTAACCGGAACGTGTCCGCGCACACGGTGCGCGCGTACGAGAGCGATCTGTCGCAGTTCCTCTCGTTCGTCGCCGCAGGGCGCGGCGTCAAGCGGTCGCAGCTCGAACCCGCGAATCTGGACCGCGGGGCGATTCGCGGCTTCCTCGCGGAGCTGCACCGCACCGGCCGGTCGCGCGCGACCGCGGCGCGCAAGCTCGCCGCCGTCCGGACGTTCCTGCGCCACCTGCGGCGCGAGGAGCTGATCGAGGGCGATCCGGCCGCGCTGGTGCCGACGCCGAAGCGCGACGTGCGCGTGCCGGCGCACCTCTCCGAGCGCGAGATGGACGCGCTCATTGCCGCGGCGCCCGACGGCACGCCGCTCGGCCGGCGCGACCGGGCGATTCTCGAGCTGTTCTACGCCTCGGGTCTGCGCCTCGGCGAGCTGTGCGGGCTCGACGTCGACGACCTGAATCTCAGCGCGCGGATGGTCCGGGTACTCGGCAAAGGCGGCAAGGAGCGAATCGTTCCGTTCAACACGAGCGCGGCGAAGGCCGTTCGCACGTATCTGAGAGACCGCGAGCTGATCCTGAATGGGCGGGAGGGTCAAGACGGACAGGACAGGCGGGATCGGAAGAGGATTCCGTCCAGCTTATCCCGCCCCTCCCGACCGCTGTTCGTGAACTTCCGGGGAGGCCGCCTGACCGTGCGGAGCGTCGACCGCATCGTGAGACGGTGGGCAGCCGCCAGCGCCGCGCCGTCGGGCGTCAGTCCGCACGCGCTGCGGCATTCGTTCGCCACCCATCTGCTGCAGCGCGGCGCAGATCTGCGAGCCATCCAGGAGCTGCTCGGGCACGCGCGCCTCGGCACCACGCAGCGGTACACGCACGTCAACGCCGCCCAGCTCGTCGAGGTCTACCGCAAGGCCCACCCCCGCGCGCGCAGCTGACGTCTCCTACGCAGCGGCGATCGGCGACTCCGGCTGGGCCGGCAGCGGCGCCGCCCGCCGCCCGCGCGGGAACTCGATCCCGAGGGTCTTGATCTTGTAGTTCATCACCCGCGGGCTGATCGACAGCAGTTCCGCCGCGTCCTTCTGGACCCAGTTCGACATCTTCAGCGCTTCGACGAGCGCATGGCGTTCGATGTCCTCGAGCGGGATGCCGGTGGGCGGAATCTTCACCACCGCGGCGTGGTCGCGCGCGCTGCCGCCGGTCGTCGCCACCTCGCCGAGCCGCAGGTCGCCCGACGCGATGCCGCGGCCTTCGGCGAGCAGCATCGCGCGCTCGATCGTGTTCTCGAGCTCGCGGATGTTGCCGGGCCAGTTGTAGCGCATCAGCAGCTTCTGCGCGTCCGGCTCGAGGCCGTCGATCTTCTTCTTCAGCTCCGCCGAGAACTTGCGGATGAACGAGCCCGCGAGCGG
>DASQHH010000053.1:0-2135 GCA_035632195.1 Vicinamibacterales bacterium | reverse complement strand
TCACGCAGGAATCGACGGGCGGCGTGCTGACGGTCGGCTTTCCGATCGGCCGCGGTTTTACACGAGCCTTCATCAACTACAACTACCAGCGCGACCGCGTGAGCGAGATCAATGAGATGTATCAGCACCCGGTGGTCCTTGCGCAGAATCCGTTCCTGCGCGATTCGCTTCTCATCGGCCAGGACGGCGAGCGCGTCGTCAGCAAGGTCGTTCCGAGCATCGTCTACAACACCGTCGATCAGCCGATCTTTCCGACGACGGGCAAGCGCTTCACCGGTTCGATCGATCTGGCTGGCCTCGGTGGCAACACGAACTTCTACAAGCCGATGCTTGAGGGTGTCTGGTACATGCACCAGGCGGCCCGGCTGACGCTCGGCATGCGCGCCCAGTACGAGTACATCCATCAATTCTCTGGCTCGCGCGATCTGCCTATCTTCGAGAAGCTGTTCCAGGGCGGCGAGTACAGCGTCCGCGGTTTCGATATCCGGACGATTGGACCGCAGGATCCGACGACCGGTCTCGTGCTCGGCGGCAACAAGACCCTATTGTTCAACCTAGAGGAACAGATCACGATCGCCGGACCCGTACGCGCGATTCTGTTCTACGACGCGGGCGAGGTGCAGCCGGGACCGGAGGTCAAGGGGCCGCCGGCGTTCGTGCCGGAGGGCGGCTCGATCGCGTCGACGCTGGTGCCCGGCAAGAATTTCACCTGGCAGGATTTCAAGACGTCGACCGGCGTCGAGGTCCGCTTCTTCATGCCGGTACTGAACGTGCCGTTCCGGCTGATCTTCGCCTACAACCCGCAGCGCAGCGGCGTGCTGGACAATACCCTCCAGCCGCAGAGCGCCTTCCAGTTCCGATTCGCCGTCGGATCGACGTTCTAAGGGGCGGCACTGGGCTGGCGGATCTGGTGTAGAATCAAGAGCTTCCGTACCAATCGAAAGGATAGATGGTAATGAAAGTTTCCGCTGTCGCCGCGTCGCTCGCCGTCGTTCTGAGCGCCGCACCCGTGTTCGCGCAGGCCCTCGGTCAGCCTCCGAAGCCGCAGACGCCGCCCGCCACGCCCGCGCAACCGCCGGCGCAGCCGGCCGTGCAGACACCGCCTCCGCCGGCCGCGCCGTTTCCGGCCGGGGCCAAGATCGCGTTCTTCCGGCCGCAAGTCGTGTTTCAGAGTTCCGCGGAAGGAAAAGCGGCGCTGACTCGTGTGCAGGCGCTGACGCAGAAGAAGCAGAACGAAAACGCAGCGAAGAACAAAGCCCTCCAGGATGCGCAGGCGAAGCTCCAGGGACAGGGCGGCGTTCTCAATGACGCCGCGCGGGCGCAGCTCGAAAAGGACATCGAGAAGCAGCAAGTCGAGCTGCAGCGCTTCCAGCAGGATGCGCAGGCCGAGATCCAGGAACTGCAGCAGGAAGTGCAGAACGACTTCGTCAAGAAGCTCAATCCGATCATCGACCGGATTGCGAACGAGAAGGGCATCCAGCTGCTGTTCGACGCCGATCAGCCCGGCCTCGCGTGGGCCGCGCCCGGAATGGACCTGACGGGCGAAGTCATCAAGGCGCTGGACACGAAGCCGGGAACCACCGCCCCCAAGCAGTAAAGTAAACTGACGGGGACGTCGTGGCCGACATCGACATCCCCGTTCTCTTAGACCGCGTCTGTTATCGCTATCCGTCCCTGCTCGTCGACTCGATCACCGAGTACGTGCCGGGACGGCGTCTCGTCGCCTTCAAGAACGTCACCGTCAACGAGGAATTCTTCCAGGGACACTTCCCGGGCGCGCCGCTGCTGCCCGCGGTGCTGATGCTGGAGTCGCTGACGCAGGTCGCGAGCCTGCTGCTCCTGCACCGCGACGACGGCGCCCGTCCGAACGCGCGCGTGTTCCTGCGCGGCGTGAACGACGCGCGCTTTCGCCGCCAGGTGGTGCCCGGCGATCGGCTGCAGCTCGAAATCGAGCTCGGGCACCAGAAGGCGCCGCTGGCGCGCGCCCAGGCGCGCGCGTTCGTCGGCGACCAGGTCGTCGCGGAGTGCACGCTGCTGCTCGCCATCCGGCCCGATCGCACCGACATCCATCCGACCGCGCTGGTCGATCCGCGCGCGACGATCGGCGAAGGGACGATCGTCGAGCCGCAGGCGCG
>DASQHH010000052.1:0-4170 GCA_035632195.1 Vicinamibacterales bacterium | reverse complement strand
CGGGCCAGAACGACGTCAAGCATGACAAGCGTGACGTCCGGCAGGACAAGCGCGAATTGCGGCAGGACAAGAGAGACGTCACGCACGACCAGAAGGACGTCAACGCCGACAAGAAGGACCTGAAGCAGGACGTCAAGAGCGGCGACAAGGCCGAGGCGAAGCAGGACGCGAAGGACCTGCGCCACGACCAGCGCGACAAGACCCGGGACAAGCACGACGCGCGCGCCGACAAGCGCGACGTGCGTCAGGACAAGCGGGATCTGCGGCACGACCGCAAGGGCAAGTAGCTACACGAATAACGGCTGTTCGCCGCGCGACGCGTAATACCCGAAGCACGCGAGCGCGATGACCAGCGCGATCGACAGATTGCCGGGGACGGCGGCCCACGACGCGGCGTGGGCCGTCACCGGCACCGCCGTCGGGATGTTGTCGACCACCAGCGTCACCGTCGTCACCAGCAGGCCGTAGCGGAAGATCGCGATCGTGATCAGACCGATCGCGGCGACCTGCGCCGCCGCGTCCAGCCACAGCACGCCGCCCGGCGGCATGTTCTGGCCGGAGAGCATGGTCACCACCACGAGACCGACTGCCACGGCCAGCCACGTGCGCCGCACCAGCAGCCGCAGCACGACGAAGATCATCGTGATCGTCATCGCGCTGTTGACGCTGTTGTACAGCTGCAGCATCCAGCTGACAGCGAGCTGGCTCGGACCGACGAGCGTGCGGACGTCGGCGCCCAGAGACGGCACGCCGGGCGGGCGGCCAATCGCGTACGGCGCCGTTGCCCGCGACAGATCGATCAGCATCAGGACGCCGCCGAGCGCGACGCCAATCAGCACTTCACGCCCGATGCGCGCATCGCGCACGTGGCCGGAGAACAGGCGCGTCCAGCCGAGCAGTCCGTCGGGCCACAGCCGCCGGCCGAACGGCTCGAGCGCGAGGTACAGCACCCACAGCATCGATGCGTGGAAGACGCTGACTGCCGCGATGCCGAAGACATCCTGCAACTCCGTCGTCACCGACGATGTGTGGTGACCGCTGATCAACCATGCCGCGATCTCGATCATCAGAGAGGCGATGGCGAGCCGTGCGGCGCTTCGGCGGTCCGCGCGGCCGGCTTTGACGTTGTACCGCGCCAGCGCGGCGGCGCCGACGATAGCGGTGATCGAGAAGACGAGGGCAAAGATCCCGAGCGCGCGGTTCAGCGCCGGCTGCGGCGTGGCAGTCATGCGTGTCGCGGCCGTCCACGGGCCGACGACGGACGCCGACACGATGTCGCCGCGGTACGATGCAGCTTCGAGCCTCAGTCGGATCGACGGATCGTCCGGCGACGGCCCTTCCCACGCCGCGCGTTCGTCTGCGTAATCGCGGGGCGTCCACTCCGCCGGAACCTCGGCGAACGCCGCGCGCGCGAGCCCCGCCGCCTGAAACACGACGTCCCAGTCCGGCGGGTGGGGCGCCGCGGCGGCCGTGTCGTGCTGCGGCGGGACGCGGTGGAATTCCTGCAGGCGACCGCGCGTGTCGAGCACGGCGAGCGTCATACCGACCGTCGTCATCGGCGGATCGGTCGTGCGAATCTCCGGCAGCGGACGGAACGCGTCCAGGTCGCGCGGACTGGTGCGCAGCCAGTAGCGCAGCACCGGGACCTTCGACACGCGGTCCGGGCTCCAGCGCGCGACCGTCGCATCGGTGTCCACGAGCCACTGCGCCGCGTCGCCCGCGACGTCGAATCCCTCCGCCGTGTCGGCCGGCGCGCTCGCGTCGCCGAACGACGCGCGGATCTGCTCCGCCCGATCGGCGAGCACCGCCGTCGCACGATTCAGCGGCACCAGCCCCGCCATCGTCACGCGCGGCGCGTAGACGGCGTAGACGGCAATCGAGACCACGAGCGTCGCGACCAGCGCGAGTCCGCGCGCCACCGGCATCGCCTCCGACTCCGCCGCCGCGGCGAGCACCTCCGGCGACGGCGTTTCGCCCGCCGCGAGCGCGGCGGCGAGCGGGTCGCCGCCCGGCAGCGCCGCCGCCACGGCCAGCGCCGAGCCAGGCCGCCGCGCGGGATCGCGATCCAGACAGCGCAGAATCACGCGCTCGATGGCGGGATCGAGGTCGTGCACGATCGACGAGGGCGTGGTGACGGTGCCGGTCTCATGGAGCGCTTTCAGATCCGCGATGGTCTTCGCGTCGTGCGCGCGCTTGCCGGTGAAGATCTCGAACAGAATCAGTCCGAGCGCGTACAGATCGGACTTGATGGACGCGGGGCCGCCGGCGAGCTGCTCCGGAGCCATGAACAGCGGCGTACCGACCGCGGGTCCGCCGACGTCAGCCGCCGCGGTGGCGATGCCGAAATCGGTGATCCGGACGTCCCCCTCGCGGTCGATCATCACGTTCGCCGGCTTGAGGTCGCGATGGATGACGCCGCGGTCGTGCGCGGCTGCAACCCCGGCGCAGAGCTGCCGAGCGACCGCCAGCGCGCGGTCCTGGGGGAAGCGGCCGATGCGCTTGAGCAGCGACGCCAGATCCTCCCCGTCCACCAGCTCCATCGTCAGGAAGCGGTGGCCGTCGGCCTCGCCGAGGTCGTAGAGCCGGACGACGTTCTTGTGGGAGACCTGACGGGCTGTGCGCAGCTCGTCGTGGAACTGCGCGAGGCGGGCGGCATCGGCGGCGACCCCGGCCGGCAGGAACTTGAGCGCGACAGGCTGCAGCAGAGTCAGATCGTCGGCGCGATACACCTCGCCCATTCCGCCGCGGCCGAGCATCGCGACCAGGCGATACCGCCCGGCCACGACCGCGCCGGGCGGGAATCGTGAACCGGCAATCCCGGCAGCCCGGGGCGGCGGCGTGGCGGCGACGGTCAGGTCATCGTCGGTCACGGATGTCATTCTAGACGAGGGGTTTGGGTGGTATGCTGAGAGCAGCCAGCTAGCCCTAGGAGCCGGGTATGCCCCTCTTCAGGTCGGTCGTCGCTCTCAGCGCTCTTTCACTCATCGTCAGTGCATCGCCCGCGCTTGCTCAGCATCGAGGCGGGGGCGGCAGCCGTTCCGGCGGAGGTCACAGCAGCAGCGGCGCCCACGCGCAGGCCGCGCCGCGAACGGGCGCGCCGCGAACGGCTGCGCCGTCCGGCGGCGTGGCGCGTTCCTATAACGGCGGACGCGTGGCCACAGCGCCGTCGCGAACTTACGGATATGCGACGCCGCGTGGATATTCCGTGCGCGGGTATGCCTACGGCGGCCGCGCGTTCTACCGTGGCGGCTACGGCTACATCGCGCCGACGCGTTTCATCAGTCCGTATTACGCATTCCGTCCGCGCTTCAGCCTCGGCTTCGGCATCTACGCCGGATTCCCGTTCGGGTACAGCTATCCGTTCTACAACCCCTACTACTACGGCTATCCGTACGCGTATGACCCCTACTACGACTACGGGTACGGATACAGCTATCCGAGCTATCCGTCGTATGGGTCGTATCCCGCTTATCCGCAGACGTACGGCAACACGTATGTCGCGCCGGGCGGCAACGGCTACGTGCAATCGAACTTCCCGCCGGCCGGCAGCAGCAACGGCAGCGTCCAGCCGCAGCAGCAGGCGCCGTCGAACCAGAACATGGGCGGCGTGAGCTTCGAAATCACGCCGAGCGACGCGAAGATCTACGTCGACGGGATTGAGATGGGCACAGTCGGCCAGTTCACGCCGATGTCGCAGCCGCTCGGGATCGACGCCGGCCGCCACAAGATCGAGATCCGCGCTCAGGGCTACCACACGATTACGTTCGACGCCGACATCGTTGCCGGCCAGGTCATCCCCTACCAGGGACAGATGCAGCGGTAGCCTTCTCAACTCACAGCTCTCAGCTCCAGGCGCATCCCGCCGGAGTTGAGAGCTGATCCTCGCGTCCAGACTCCATCACCGGCGTATTCGGCTCCATCAACCTCGCGATCGTCTCCATCGTTCTCGATACAGTGTCCACCGCTCTCGCGATCATCTTCACCGGCCTCAACGCATGGCCCACGGTACTCGACAACGTGTCCGCCCCTTTCAACATCATTTCCATTCCCTCGACGCAGACTCTGAAACCCGCGCGATCAGCCGCACCAACGCCGACACAGACTCCACCGTACTCAACAGCATCTCCGCCCCCTTCGACACAAACGACGCCGCACTCGACATCATCGACG
>DASQHH010000051.1:0-4982 GCA_035632195.1 Vicinamibacterales bacterium | reverse complement strand
CCGAAGGCCGCCAGCGCGAACGGATGGCGCCCGAGACGGAGCGGTCCGAAAATCGATCGCTCGAGCCGCGGCCAGGCGTCTGCAATCGACCCGATGACGCGTCGATAGGCGTCTGCGTCCCGGCCGAGCGACTGCGCCGTCTCGTCGGACGACCGCACGATCCGCACACAGCTCCCGTCATCGAGCGGGTGCGCGACGCTCGCGGGCGGCTCGATCCATTCGAGCCCGTGGTCCGCCAGCGGCCAATCGCGGAAGACCCACGAGGCGCGCGCGAGCGGATGGACCGCCGAGCAGATGTCGTGGGTGAATCCGGGCAGCGTGAGCGGCGCGGACCGGACGCCGCCCCCAATCGTCTCAGCGGCCTCGTAGACGACGACGCGCCGGCCCGCGCGCGCGAGGACGATGGCGGCGGCGAGGCCGTTGGGCCCCGAACCGATCACGACCGCGTCGAGCCGATTCACAAGGCTCAAGTTTCAAGTCTCAGGCTCACGACCAAGTCTCAAGTAACATTGTCGCTTGCTCATGCGCTGGAACGTGGAACCTGGAACCTGGAACCTGGAACCTTGAAGGCGGCGCTGATCGTCGTCGACGTGCAGCGGGATTTCTGCCCCGGTGGCGCGCTTGCCGCGCCCGGCGGGGACGCCATTCTGCCTGCCATCAACCGCTACATCGCCGACGCGGCCCGCCTCGGCATGCCGGTCTTCGCGACGCGCGACTGGCATCCGCGCGTGACCAGCCACTTCAAGGCGTACGGCGGCGAATGGCCGCCCCACTGCGTCCAGAACACGTCCGGCGCCGCCTTTCATCCGGGCCTGAAGCTGCCGTCCGACACGATCGTCATCAGCAAGGGGATGGACGACGACCAGCCCGGCTACTCGGCATTCGACGGGAACACCAAGGACGGCCAGGCGCTGATCGCGCAGCTTCAGGACCGTCATATCGAACGCCTGTTCGTCACCGGCATCGCGACGGACTACTGCGTCCTGAAGACGGTGCTCGACGCGCGGCGCGCCGGACTCGGCGTTACGGTGCTCGACGATGCGGTGACGGGGATCGACGTGAATCCGGGCGACGTCGATCGCGCGATGAAGGAAATGCAAGCCGCGGGCGCGAACGTCGGCCAGAAGATTACTTAGCGAGCGCGCCGGCCGTCGACCTCAACGCCTCGGTCAGCGAGACCGGATAGCGCTCCGTGGCCTGCAGCCGGCGGATGCCGGCCGGCAGCCGCCCCACGCGGTCGCGGCAGAGCGTGCGCAGCTCCGAGACGGTCTTCGGTGTTTCGACGCGGCGGCCGTCGCGCATCACGCAGCGCAGCAGCGGTTCGGCTGCGGCCGGGCCCTTCTCGTCCGCCAGTCCAATCACGTCGCCGGCGGCGGTGCCGTTCTGCATCGTCCGCCAGACCTGCTTGATGCCGGGCAGCGTCTCCTTGCCGGGGCTCCGCTTCATCATGGGAACGACGGCGCCTCTCCGCTCCATCGCGACGATCTTGTAGACGCCGCCGAGCAGCGGCGCGTCGCTCGACGTGGTCAGCGCGCCGCCGACGCCGAACGCGTCGATCGGTGCGCCGTTGCCGAGCAGGTCGGCGATGCGCCATTCGTCGAGATCGCCGCTCGCGAAGATGTGCGTCGAGCGCAGGCCGCCTTCGTCGAGGATGCCGCGCACCGCGCGGCTCGTCGCGTTCAGGTCGCCGCTGTCGAGGCGGACGGCGGACGGCTTCAGCCCGGACGAGACGACCCGGCGCGCGGCGGCGAGGGTGTCGTACGTGTCGAGCAGCAGCACGGCGCTGTCCCCGAACAGCTCCGAGAAATCCCGGAACGCCGAGTCCTCATCGTCGTGCGCCATGACCCATGAGTGCGCCATCGTGCCGGACGCAGGTTCGCCGAAGCGGCGCGCCGCCTCGACGTTCGACGTCGCCACGCAGCCGCCAATGAGCGCGGCGCGGGCCGCATAGAGGCCTGCCTCGACGCCGTGCGACCGGCGGCTGCCGAACTCCACGACGGGCCGCCCCGCCGCGGCGTCGACCATGCGGACGGCGCGGCTCGCGATGGACGTCTGGAACCCGACGTACGCGAGCAGCACGGTCTCGACGAGCTGCGCTTCGGGCAGCGGCGCGGTGACGCGCAGCAGCGGCGTCGGCGGAAAGATCGGCGTGCCTTCATCGATGGCCCACACTGTGCCGGTGAAGCGGAAGCGTGGAAGGTACTCGTCGAAAAACGACCCGCTGACGCCTTTGAACTGCGGCAGACTGCGCAGGTACGCGACGTCTTCCGCCGTGAAGGACAGCGTCTCGAGGTAGTGGAGCGCCTGGTCGAGGCCGGCCGCCACCAGGAACGACCGGTGCGGGGGCAGCGAGCGGACGTGCAGCTCGAACGTCGCCCGCGCCATCAGGCCCCGGCAGTAATAGCCCGCCATCATCGACAGCTCGTAGAGATCGGTGGCGAGGGCGAGGCGTTCCATCTACGCGGGCACCAGGCGCGACAAGGCGAATCCGAGCCAGACGGCGAAGTAGCCCGCGATGACGCTGCCCGCGACGTTCGCGAGGGCCATCGCGAGGTCGCCGGAGCTCACCGCGTTGAACGTCTCGGCCTCGAACGTGGAGAACGTCGTATACGCGCCGACGAAGCCGGTCACCATCAGCAGACGCCAGTTCGGGTTCGTCACCACGCGCTCGTCGAACAGGCCGATCGTGAAGCCGATGACCAGGCAGCCGGTCATGTTCACCACGAACGTCCCGTACGGGAATCCGGCGTGTTCCTTGTGCTGGATCAGGTTCGTCACCTCGTACCGGGCGATGGCGCCAATCGCGCCGCCGATCGCGATCATCAGATAACCGATCATCTCGTGTCTCGATTTCGGCTCGGCAGGCAGGACGCGAAAGGCGGACTCCCCCGAGTCATCGAACTCGTAGGAGTCATCTTCCCCGGCGGTTCCGCCGGGGCGGTTAAGGGTGAACTCCAACACCACGTCGTGATGTGATCGACGCAGGGGCAGGCCTGAAGGCCTGCGCTACATCTGCGAAAAGTCTACCATCAGAGATTGGATGGCCGGGCAGACACCTGACGAGGCTGAGCGATCGCGTGCAGGTTTGTGCGCCGACTGCCGGCACGTGCGGAAGATCGACTCCGCGCACGGCTCGCGATTCTACCTCTGCGAGCGGTCGTTTTCGGACGCGCGGTTCGTCAGGTATCCGCGCGTGCCCGTCCTGCACTGCCCCGGCTACGAACCAGGAGGGCCGCCGCCAGAACCGCCGCCGGCCACGCGAGGTAAAAGATGATCGGCGCGCCCTTCGGCGCTACTGCCAGCGGGTGGCCCCGAAAGACCTCATCGTCCTCGCCTGGCGGCTGGACGCCGGCAAGACCGTAAATCGTCTCGAGGACGCCGTCGGCTGTCGTCGCGCGGCCCATCGCGCGCTTGCCCTTGAGCTCGTACCAAATCTCACCGTAATGTTCGGCGGTCTGCTCGAAGAGGCCGATCGACGTCGACGAGACGTACTCGACGTCGACCGACGGTATCACGCGCCGCAGCTTCGACAGCGCGCGGCGCTCGAGGTCGACGCGCCGCGGATCCTCGGGCGCGAGGTGGGCCTCGATACGCAGCGGTCCGCCGATGCTGCGCAGCAGCTGCTCGTCGCGTTCGGGGAACGAATTCATGCGGTTCTCGGAGGTGTCGGCGCTCCCGCGGACGAACGAGCAGGCGACGATGACGAGCGTCGTGGCCAGGATGAGGGCCGCCGACTCCGCGGCACGCCGGGTGACGCGGACGCCGAGGCGCATCCAGATCGCCGCCATCGACAATCCGCACGCGATGAGCGCGAGCGCAATCAGGAAGACGTCGGCCTGCACGAGCCCGTGCTGGAACGCGTCGACCATCGCCGTCGGCGTGTAGCCGGCGGCGCGCTCCCAGAACCCGCCCTGGACGGCCGCGATGAAGTTGAGGATCCACGTGCCGACGGTGACGCTCAACGTGACGATCGCCGCCGTCGACGGGTGCTCCGTCATCGACGCCGCAGCGGCCGCGAGCGCGACTGTGAGCCCGGCATTCAGCAGGTGTCCGGCGGCGATGGTGGCGATTTCCGGCGCATACGTCGCGCCGCCGTAAACCCTCCAGAGCACGACGGCGACGAGCGGCGCCGCCATGGCGACGAGCCAGCCAGCGAGCAGCACCAGGGCTTTCACAGACACACGCGCCAGCGGGGACATCGGCTGCTGCAGCTCGAGCGTCAGCGCGCCGCTCTGACGATCGACGAGCCGGATCGCGACGAACGGCAGGAGGAACGCCGCGGCGATCTCGCACGCGCTGAAGGTCGGCGCCCAGATGCCGACGAGGGGCGACAGCGCTTCGCCGACGCCGGCGGCCGTGCCGCCGAGTCCGCTGACTTCCGCGTACGTGCGCATCGCGCTGATGAACGAGACGCCGACAAGCGGCCCCATCGCGGCCAGCATCAGCCACCACGCGCGCGACGCCATCAGCTCGCGCCACTCCTTCGCCAGCAACCACAGGGAGCGCGAGGCTTTAGCGGAGCGCGAGGCTTTAGCCGAGCGTTCAGCGCTGCTGCAGGCCGGGGCCTTCAGGCCCCGGCTCATATCAGGTGAGGGCAAGAAAGACCTCTTCGAGTCCATTCCCGCGGGCCCGCTCCTTCAATTCTTCGGCGGTTCCTTCGCCGCGCACGCGGCCGCCGCTAAGCAGCACGAACCGATCGCAAACGCGTTCGGCGTCCGCGATCTGATGGATGGAGAGGAATAGCGTGCGTCCGCCGGCAGCATGCGAACGCAGGACGCCGGCAACATCGCGCGTCTGCCGCAGGTCGAGCCCGTCGAACGGTTCGTCCACGAGCAAAACCGGGTGCGGCGTCAGCAGCGCGACGCCCAGCAGCGCGCGCTTGCGCTGTCCCTTCGAGAGCGTGCCGACCGGCGCGTCCAGAATCGGCGCCAGATCGAGCTCGCGGACGACGGTCGCGCGTCGATCCGCCAGGCCGTTGAAAA
>DASQHH010000050.1:0-2919 GCA_035632195.1 Vicinamibacterales bacterium | reverse complement strand
AAGCGCGGCGGCAGCCTGCTGATGCTCGGCGGACGGCGCGCGTTCGCCGAGGGCGGATGGGCGGGCACGCCCGTCGGCGAAGTGCTGCCGGTGGTGATGGGCGCGTCGAACCAGAAATACTTTTCCGGGGACATGTCGATTCATCCCACCCGCGCCGGGCGCGCGTTCCCGGTCACCCAGTTGATGCCGACCGTTGAAGCATCGGACAAGAAGTGGGACGAAATGCCGGAACTCACGGCCGTGAACCTCATTAAAGAGGTCAAGCCCGGCGCGACCGTGCTGCTGACCGGCACGGACAAGACGCATCAGGAGCACATCGTCCTCGCCTACCAGCGCTACGGACGCGGCAAGGCCGTCGCCATGCCGATCCAGGACGTGTGGTACTGGCGGATGTCCGCGAAGATGGCGGTGAACGATTCGACGCACGCGATGTTCTGGCGCCGGATGATCCGGTGGCTGGTCGACGGCGTCCCCGACCAGGTGAACGTCACGACGACAGCGGACCGCGTCGAGCCCGGCGAGCCCGTGAAGGTCAACGCGGAGGTTCTGGATGCGTCGTACACGGAACTCAACGACGCGCGCGTCGTCGCGCACGTGACGTCGCCGTCCGGCAAGACGACCGACATGCCCGTCGACTGGACGGTGTCGAAGGACGGCGAGTACGTCACGACGTTCGTGCCCGACGAGAGCGGCATCTACACGATCAAGGTCGAGGCCGGACGCGAACAGAAGACGCTCGGCGCCGGGACGATGCCGATCCGCGTGTCCGCGGGCGACGCGGAGTACTTCGACGCGTCGATGCGCGCGCCGCTGCTCAGACGCATCGCTGATGAGACCGGCGGCCACTTCTTCACGCCGGCCGACGCCCAGAACCTGCCCGAAGCCATCAGCTACAGCGGACGCGGCGTCACCGTCGTCGAGGAACGCGAGCTGTGGGACATGCCGGCGCTCTTCATCCTGCTCGTCGGCCTCGTCGCCGCCGAATGGGGATATCGACGCGTGATGGGTTTGGCGTAGCGATGCCTGTTTCGTGTTTTCGTAGGATTGCAGGTTCGTGTTTTCGAGTCTTGGTGTGTTCGTGGCTGACCTTCCTCGCCGTACCTGCGTTCGCTCAGCAGACCTACATCCTCGTTGTCACTGGCGTCCCGGGCGACGAGGAACACGCGAAGAAGTTCGAAGACTGGTCGAAGACGTTCGTCGACGCCGCCGAGAAGCGCGAGAAGGTTCCCGCCGCCAACATCGTCTCGCTGTCCGGTCCGCAATCGGCAAAGGCCGGCGTCGAGAAGGCGTTCACGGACCTCGCCGCCAGGGTGAAGCCGAACGATTCGCTGCTGGTGCTGCTGATCGGCCACGGCGCGTCCGACGGCACGGGCACGTTCAACCTGCCCGGCCCCGACCTGACGGTCGCCGAATACGGCCGGCTCCTGGGCAAGTTCGAGGCGCAGAGAGTCGTGCTCATCAATACTGCGAGCTCGAGTGGAGCATTCCTCGAGCCGCTCGCCGGCCCGAACCGCGTGATTGTCACGTCGACCAAGACCGGCCGCGAATACAACGAGCCCGAATTCGGACAGTACTTCGTCGCCGCGTTCGCCGACGATGCCGCAGACCGGGACCGGAACGGCCACGTCTCAATCAGCGAAGCGTTCGATTACGCGGCCACGAAGGTGAAGCAGGATTACCAGCAGAAGTCCCTCATCCTGACCGAGCACGCGACGCTGCAGGACGGCAGTGACGGCCGGATCGCGTCGGCCTTCTTCCTCGGCATCGGCCGCGGAGACGCGGCCCTGAACGCCGACCTGTCCGATCCCGAGACGAAGAAGCTCGTCGACGAGAAGGACGCGCTGGAGAAGGAGATCGCGGCGCTGCAGCTGCGGCGGCCGTCGATGGACGAGAAAGAGTACAGTGCGCAGCTCGAGAAGCTGCTGACGGATCTGGCGCTCAAGACGAAGGCGATTCGGGATCGCGCGGCGAAGGCAAAGTGACGGCCCGAGCGCGAGGCGCCGGAGCGCGAGGCTTTCGCCGAGCGATCGTGATCTCGCTGCTCGTGGCGGGCGCGGGCGCGACGACGTTCGCCCAAAGACGCGGCTTCGGCCGCGGTTTCGGCGGCGGCAGCAATGCGCCGATCCTCCCGAACATGCCGTACGACGGGAGGTTCACGTTCATCCGTCTGCGATACGGGCCGCCGATCCCGTATCAGACGCAGCGGGTCGCGTGGTCACACGATTATCCGGAAGGCGAAGAGCACTTCACGAAAATCATGAACGAGCTCTCCACGCTTGGCGCGCACACGGAGCAGTCGAACATCATGCCGCTCGACGACCCCGAGCTCTTCCGGTATCCGGTGGCGTACATGTGCGAGCCGGGGCGCTGGTATATGACCGACGAAGAAGCGGCCGCTTTCCGCGGCTACCTGCTGAAGGGCGGGTTCGTCTTCTTCGACGACTATCGCGGCGACTACGACTGGGCCAACTTCGAGCAGCAGATGCACCGCATCCTGCCCGAGGGGCGGTGGACCGACCTCGAGCTCGCGCAGCCGGTCTTTCACGCCTTCTTCGAGATTCACTCGCTCGACGTGCCGCAGTATTACGACCGCGGCCGGCCGATCTTCCGGGCGATTTTCGAGGACAACGACCCGCAGAAGCGGATCGTGGCGCTGGCGAACTTCAATACGGACATCTCCGAATACTGGGAGTGGTCCGACACGGGACTCAAGCCGATCGACGAATCGAACGAAGCGTATAAACTCGGCGTGAACTACGTCATCTACGCGCTGACGCATTGAACACACTAGCCCGACGCGCAAGCGAGGGACGAATCACGTTCGAATCGAAATAGCACAACTTGAGCTGGTGGGCTTGGCCCACTCTATCAACGAGGGGAGCAACGGGTGGCAAACGAACAGGACGAATACGAACTCGA
>DASQHH010000049.1:0-2323 GCA_035632195.1 Vicinamibacterales bacterium | reverse complement strand
CTTCGTGCCGTCGACGGCGCCGCAGATAAAGCGCGACGGCATCACCGCGCTCGGGGCAACGATCGACACGACGCAGCCGCACTACGACGCGGCGATGGATGCCGCGAAGCAGTTCGCGGCGCACCACGGCGCGACGTTCATCAATCCGTGCCTCGGCGACATGCTGCTCGCCGGCCAGGGGACGGTGGCGCTCGAGATCCTCGGCGATCTGCCGAATCTGGCGACGCTCATGCTGAACGTCGGCGGCGGCGGGCTGCTCGGCGGATGCGCGACGTTGCTCCGCGCGGCGGCACCGGGCGTTCGAATCGTGGCCGCGCAGAGCGTGAACACGGCGGCGATGTCTCGTTCACTCGCCGCCGGTCGCGTCGTCGAGATCGAGAATCTTCCCACGTTCGCCGACGGTCTCGCGGGTCAGATTGACGAGGAGGCGCTGGACATAGGGAAGCACGGCATCGACGACATGGTGACGCTCGAGGAGGCCGAGATCGGGAAGGCGATCGCGTGGCTGTGGTCGACGCACGGCGAGCGCGTCGAAGGCGCCGGAGCGTGTGCGGCTGGGGCGGTGCTATTGAAGAAGCTTCAGACGATCAAGACGCCCGCCGCCATTGTGATCAGCGGCGGGAATATCGACGACGCGCGGCTAGAGGCTGCGCGGGCGGGGCGGTCGGCGTGACGGTCTAGCCGTCCACCGTCCACCCGTCCACCCGTCCTACCGAAACGTCTCGTTCCGCGACGGAATTGCGCTCGACGCGCGGCGTTCGTTGCCGAGCGACGGGTTTCGCGAGCCCTGAGTGTCGGCGGTCGAGCTGTCGGAATGCCCGCCGATCGAGACTTCACGATCGCTCTCCAAACCGCCCGGATGGTTCTGGAAGCGCGAGTCGACCGAACCGCTCGTGCGGTTGCGTGACTGGCCACGAGCTTCGCCACCGCGACGACCGATGGCAGCCATGTGCTCGCGATTGCGGCTCACAGCGACGCCGCCCTTACGCCCTGCTTCGCGCGCCTCGCCCGAATCGAACTCATGGGCAGTTCCCTTGGCGTGAGCGGCCTTGCCGCCCTTGCTCGCGATCTCGCGCTGTTTGCTTCGGTCCATGGACGCGAAGCCGCGATTGCTTCGGGATCGCCCCGATCCGGTCGATCCACCCGTCGTCGTGCGATCCTCATTGCCCGGCTTATTCGGCATCCCCGTTCCTCCTGAAGAAGTGGCTTACACTGCAGGCCCCTCTTTCCGGGCCACGACCCACCGTTTCAGTGCAAATGGCTTGCCGCTAGCGGCCCCGGCTGGCGACCGCACGCAGGAAGCTCAGCGGCAGCAAGAAGGGTTCCACTGCGCCGCTATATTCACCCGACCATGTCCCTGACCGTTCACCTTCTCGGCACATCCGCGTCACGACCCACCGTCGAGCGCAACGTCGCCTCGCTCGCCATCCATCGCGAAGGCGAGACGCTGATGTTCGACTGCGGCGAAGGGACGCAGCGCCAGATGATGAGATACGGGATCTCGTTCGCGCTCGAGGACATCTTCTTCACGCACATGCACGCCGACCACCTGCTCGGCGTCATCGGGCTGATTCGGACGATGGCCCTTCAGGGGCGCGCGGAGCCGATGCGACTCTGGGGTCCGAAGGGGAGTGCGCGGATACTCAAGCGAGTCGAAGGCCTTGGGTTCGAGCGGGCGACATTCCCGGTCGAGATCCTCGAGGTCGACGACGGCCAGCGGATCGCTCGATCCGGCTATTCGATCAACGCCTTCGCCGTCGACCACCGCGGCTCGGCGTCGCTCGGCTTCGCTCTGGTCGAGGACGAGCGGAAGGGGCGGGTCAATCCGGACAAGGCGCGCGAGCTGGGAATCCCCGAAGGGCCGCTCTGGGGACAGATCCATCGCGGCCAGCCGGTGACGCTCGACGACGGGCGAGTGATCGAGCCGTCGGTGCTCGTTGGTGACAAGCGGTCGGGACGGACGGTGGTGATCACCGGCGACACGCGGCCGTGCGCGGCAACGATCGCGGCGGCCAAAGGCGCGGATCTACTCGTTCACGAGGCGACGTTCGGGGACGAGGAAGCCGAGCGCGCCGTCGAGACCGGACATGCCACGGCGCGCGAAGCGGCGGATGTTGCGTGCGCGGCAGGCGTGCGGCGGCTGGTGCTCACGCACTTTTCGGCGCGATACTCGAGAGATTGGGTCGAGTTGGAGCAACAGGCGCGGGCCGTCTTTCCGAATACGATCGTTGGGAAGGACGGGATGGAGCTGGAGGTACCGTTCGTAGACAGAAACTGACTCGGCTAACGGCTGCGGGCCGCGGCTGCCGGTCGCCGCTGCCGG
>DASQHH010000048.1:0-1572 GCA_035632195.1 Vicinamibacterales bacterium | reverse complement strand
AGCGAAACCGTTTCTTCGCCTTTTGCCTCTTGATCGCCCTTGGCGGCGTTGGTACGATCGCCCGCCATGCTGCCCACGCTTTCACGCCGCGATACGGCGCCGGAAGCGATCTCCGCCGCCCTCGAGAGGCTCGCGCCGGGTGGCTCCGGTCATCCCGAACGCCCCGATGCTCCGGACCTTCACGTCACCGCCCTGCGGCGCTTGCCGGCCGTCGAAGCCCAATACGCGCCGTTTCCGTCGGCGCTCGACGCGCGCCTGACGCGCACGCTCGAGTCGCGCGGCGTCTCGCAGCTGTACACCCACCAGGCCGAAGCGATCGATCACGCGCTTGCGGGTCGAAACGTCGTCGTCATCACGCCCACGGCGTCGGGGAAGACGCTCTGCTACAACGTGCCGGTGCTCAACGCGATCCTGACGGATCCGTCCAGCCGGGCGCTGTATCTGTTCCCGACGAAGGCGCTCGCGCAGGATCAGCTCGCCGAGCTCCAGGCCATGTGCGAAGCGCTCGACCGCGGAGACGCTCCGTCTATCGGCGTCTTCACCTACGACGGCGACACGCCGCAGGACGCGCGCCGCACGATCCGCGGGCGCGCGCACATCGTCCTCACGAACCCTGACATGGTGCATTCAGGGATCCTGCCGCACCATCCGCGCTGGGCGAAGCTGTTCGAGAACTTGAAGTACGTCGTCATCGACGAACTGCACGCGTACCGCGGCGTCTTCGGCAGTCATCTCGCGAATGTGCTGCGGCGTCTGCGCCGTATCTGCCGGCACTACGGATCCGATCCGGTGTTCCTGTGCTCGTCGGCGACGATCGCGAACCCGCGAGACCTCGCGGAACGATTGACCGGGCGCTCGTTCGAGCTCGTGGACCGCAGCGGAGCGCCGCGCGGGGAGAAGTACTTCGTCTTCGTGAACCCGCCGGTGGTGAACCATCAGCTCGGCATCCGGCGCTCGTACCTCGGAGAGTCGCGCCGTGTTGCCGGCGAGTTTCTGAAGCGCAACCTGCAGCTGATCCTCTTCGCGCAGAGCCGCCTGACGACGGAGGTCCTGACGACGTATCTGAAGGAGGACTTCGAAGACGCGCCCGGGATGCCGGAACGGATTCGCGGATATCGCGGCGGTTACCTGCCGCTTCGTCGGCGTGAGATCGAGAAGGGTCTTCGTGAGGGGGCGGTCCGCGCGGTGGTGTCGACCAACGCGCTCGAGCTCGGCATCGACATTGGTGCGCTCGACGTCGCAGTCCTGGCCGGCTATCCGGGAACGATCGCTTCGACCTGGCAGCGCGCCGGGCGGGCCGGACGGCGGTCCAGCCGTTCCGCGGCGGTGATGGTGGCGAGCAGCGCTCCGCTCGATCAGTTCGTCGTGCGCAATCCCTCGTATTTCTTCGACGCGTCGCCCGAGCGCGCGCTGATCGATCCGGACAACCTCCACATCCTGGTCGATCACGTCAAGTGCGCGGCGTTCGAGCTCCCGTTCTCGGGATCCGAGGCGTTCGGCCGGCACGACGTCCAGGAAGTGCTGGGCGTGCTGGCGGAGCAGGGGCTCGTCCACCGGAATGAAACGGCCGAC
>DASQHH010000047.1:0-3065 GCA_035632195.1 Vicinamibacterales bacterium | reverse complement strand
GCGTCGAAGGTCTCGCTCCGTCCGCACCTGAAGCGGACGCGATCCGGAAGGATCTCTTCGACCGCCGGCATCACGGTGATGCGTCCGGCCTTCACCATCGCAATGGTGCCGATGTCGAGCATCGGGATCCGGCCTTCGGATGCGATCATCTGGTCCGGCGTCGCCTGCGGCCGGACGATGCCCCACCGCGAGAGGTCGCCGACGGCGATGCGTAGAACGGCCGCGGCCATCGCGTCACGCAGGGCCCGCGGCAATCGCGCCAGCAGCAGCGCGGTTTCCTGCGTCGGACGCCCGAACAGATCGCGCGGAACGACGTGCACCGGACCGCGGACGACCATCGACGTGGTGACGCCGTGTTCCGCGAGATCGAGAGCAATCTCAGCGCCGGAGTTCCCGCACCCGACGACGAGCGTCCGCTTGCCGAGGTACGGCCGGTGATTGCGGTAGCGGCTCGAGTGAATGACAGGACCTGCGAAGCGATCGAGGCCGGGAAAGTCCGGTCGATTCGCCACGCCGTTGTAACCCGAGGCGATGACGACCGCGCGCGGTCGCAGGACACCGCCGCTCGTCTCGACCTCGAAGCCCCGATCGCTCCGTGCGACGCGGCGGACCTCGAGGCCGAAGCGCGGGGCAACGTGATGCTCCTCCGCGTAGCCCTCCAGATACCGAACGACTTCGTCGCGGGACGGATACCGCGGGGCCTCGCGCGGCCAGGGAGTGAAGGGGAGGCCTGAGTGCTTCTTAGGGGTGTGCAGGTGCAGGCGGTCGTAATGGCCGCGCCACGACGAGCCGGGGCTGTCGCCGCGGTCGACGACCAGATGCGCGACGCCGGATCGGCGCAGGCACGCGGAAACAGCGAGGCCCGCCGGACCGGCGCCGATCACGAGAACGTTTTCGTCGCTGTCGATAGCGGATTGGGGACTGCGCAATACGCGTCAGCGCTTCACTGAGTACTTCGTGAAGGCGCCGCCGGCCTGCTGAAGGGAGTTCGGTCCTTCAGCCGCGAACACGTTGCCATCGGCATCCACCGCGACTCCTTCGCCCGCCGTGCCCTGGTATCCGCGGTCCTCGCGCGCGAACGGCGGAATGAATCCCACCACACGGTCTTCGTTCACCGGGCCGATGCGCACGCCGTCGTGCCAGTTCGGGTGGTTGTAGGGGCCCGACTCCGAGTCGATGACGTAGACCGTCTCGCCCTTGATGAAGATGCCGCTCGGACGGCTGAACGAGTAGCGCGACTCGAGGTACTTGCCGTCCGCGTCGAAGATTTCGATGCGGTGGTTGCCGCGGTCGGCCACCCACAAGCGGCCGCGCGAGTCGAACTTCAACGCGTGCGGCGTGCGGAACTCGCCGTGCTTGTAGCCGATGCCGCCCCACGACTTGATGAATTTGCCGTCGGGCGTGAACTTGCTGATGCGCGACGTCGCGCCGCGCTGGATCCCCTGCGCGACCGCTTGCGCCGTCGTCATGCCCTGGGCGTCGTGGCCGTCGGCGACGTAGATGCTGCCGTCGGGGCCTACGACGACGGCGTTCGGCTGGTTGAATTGACCGTCGGCGTTGCCCGGCTTGCCCGCGATGCCGAGGCTCAGGAGCTTTTCGCCCTTCGGGCTGAACTTGTGGACCTGATGCCCCTTGGTCCCTTCCTTGTTGCCCGAAAAGTCGGCGATCCAGACGTTGCCCTGTTTGTCGACGGCGATGCCGTGCGGCGTGACCATCACGCCCTTGCCGAAGTTCGCCAGCACCTTGCCCGTCTTGCGGTCGAACTTGAAGATCGGATCCAGCGGAGTGTTGTCGCAGTCCACCGGGCCGCCGCCGGCCGTCCCTGCGCCGCAGCGCTCGTAAGCGACGACATTGCCGTCCGTCGGATCGATGTCGATGCCTGCGGACGTGCCCCAGTGGCGCCCGGACGGCAGCTCGCCCCAGTTCGTCGTCACATTCGGTGCAGGGTTCGGGAGCCCGTCGCCCGTGATCGGGTTGGCGACGCCTTTCTGGCCGTTCAGTTGGACAGCAAGGATGACAGCGGCGCCGCCGGCAAGAACAGAGGCGCAGACTCGCGACAAAGACATGGCAGGCTCCTTCGAGCACGGATTGTAGCGCAGGCCTGCTGCATTCGGAGGTGCCGGAGCGAGTAAGATCATCGGTCCGTTGGAGGATGCGATGACTGATCAGATTCGTCGGAAGATCCTGAAGACGGGGGCTGCGGCGACCGGAGTAGCGGCGGCGCGGCGCGTTCTGGCGCAGTCGGGAGCGCAGCCGACGCCTGCCGGGTCCTTCTACGTCAAAGGGCCGGTCCGCATCCATTACCAGGAGTTCGGATCCGGCTTCCCGCTGCTGCTCATCGCCGGAGGCGGTCTGAACTCGACGATCGCCGCCCTCAGCAATCCGTTCGACGCCATCGGCGAGTTCAAGGGCGAGTACCGCTGCATCGCCGCCGACCTGCGCAACGCCAACGCCGGCTTGTCCACCGGCCCGCTCGAGATCGATCGCCCGTGGGATGCCTACACCGACGACCACCTCGGCGTCATGGACCATCTTGGCATCGACAAGTTCATGGTCATGGGTTTCTGCATCGGCGGCCCCTTCATCTGGAATCTGCTGAAGCGCGCGCCCAATCGCGTCGTCGCCGCCGTCCTCGCGCAACCGAGCGGCTCGCGTCCGGAGCAGCGCGATCTCTTCTACAACACCAACATGCAGGGGTGGGGCCCCGACCTCGTCAAGCGCCGTCCGGAGATCACGATGGAGATGATCGACCGGTTCCTGACGAAGATGTCTCGCACGAATCCCGACTTCGTGTTCACGGTCACGCGCGATTTCGTGCGTTCCTGCCGGACGCCGGTGCTCATCCTGCCCGACGACATTCCCGCGCATCCGTACGCCGTCGCAATGGAAGCCGCGATGCTCGCGCCGAACGCCGAGGTCAGCATGTTCCCGTGGAAGGAGCCCAAGGAGCGGATTCCCCTGGCGGTGCGCCAGATACGTTCCTTCCTGCGGGCACATCGCCCGGCTGCTTAGACGGCAGCGCCGATACGGCAGCAGGACGGGCCAGCATTCGGATTGCTTCTGAT
>DASQHH010000046.1:0-5501 GCA_035632195.1 Vicinamibacterales bacterium | reverse complement strand
GAAGGGCACGACCGGCCAGGCTCCGGGGGACAGGGGCCCCGGGAGTGAAGTCAAGAAGAAGAGCGGCGAGGCCTACGACAAGACGAAGGAAGCGGGCGGCAAGGTTGCCGAGTACGCGACCGACGGCTGGGTCACGTCGCGCATCAAGACGAAGATGATCGGCGTCGACGAGCTCAAGGACAGCGACGTCCACGTGTCGACGGACAATCACGTCGTGACGCTGACCGGATCGGTGAAATCGGCGGCGGGGCGCGCGAGGGCGGTCGAAATCGCGAAATCGATCGAGGGTGTGAACCGCGTCGTCGACAGGATCACCGTCAGGTAGGGACCGCCTCTACTCGCAGTCTCTCGACACCTTGTTGCGGCCCGCCTGCTTGGCGTTGTACAAGCAGCGGTCCGCAGCCAGGATCAGCTCTTCCGGCGTCGCGTAGCTGCGATCGTGCAGGGTGGCGATGCCGATCGACGCCGTCACCCTCAGCGTCCGCTCTTTGCCCGCCGTGTCCCGGACCGTGATGTCGGTCTGCTCGAGCATCTTCCGCAGACGCTCGGCGAACGTGAACGCGTTCTCGATGTCGATCTGCCGCCGGATGACCGTCCGCCTGACGCGTGATGCGGCAATGCTTCCGGCTGACGCCGTCGTCTTCCAGCACGATGGCGGCGTCGTCTGCCGAGCGTCCGATGACGACGTCCTCTCGGCCGAGCCTGAACATCTGACCGGCCGATCGGCCCGTGATGACGATCAGATACGGCTGTTCCGTGCGCGCGCTCTCCGGCACCGCCCGGACCGGCTGCATCACGGTTTTGGGTTCGGACACCGGCGCCATTCTAGCGCACGGCCGAGGACGCTCAGAAACTGAGGTTAGCGGACACATGAACGCGCGTCGACGATCCGATGCCGTGCGCGATGGCGACGTTCACCCGCACGAACGCCGCGGCGAGCCAGACGCTGCCGCCGGCGCCGCGACGCCACGATTGATCCGACAGCGCGGCGCCCTTGTCGTAGATCGTCGCGGCATCGATGAAGCCCGTCACCCCAATCTTCGCGATTTCGATCGGGGACGTGAGCGGGACGATGACTTCCGCCGACGTCGCGACGAGCGTGTCGCCGGCGGCCGTGCCGGCGGCGAATCCGCGGAGGTTCGCCAGTCCGCCCAGCAGCGGTTTCAGATACGGCGGCAGCGGCGCGTCCGAGTCGGTGCGGTATCCGCGGACGGCGAGGACGTTCTGTCCGAACAGTCCGACGTAGCCGCGCGCGTCGACTTCGAGGCGGCTCGCGCCGACGCTCGAGCCCTCGGAGAAACTGAAGTGATCCACCGCAGCCCGCGCGTAGATGGCGTTGCGCGGCAGCACAGGATCGAGCCGCGTGTCCAGCGTCACGTCGGCGCCGGTCTGAAGGAACGTGTCGCGGGCGCCGGCGAAGGCGTCGTGCTCGAAGGCGGCGGCCGCGCCGGCTCGCAGGTGCGGCAGCAGGTCGCGCTCGCCGCGGACCCACGTCCGCTCTTTATCGTCGTCCTGGTCGTAGAAGGGGAGCGTGCGCCGCGACACGGCCGCGCCGCCCATCAGCCGCCCGGTCGCAATGCTGCCGAAGATCTTGTCGACGTCCACCTCCGCGCGTTTGTCTCCGCCCCAGGTCAGCGGAATCGACAGCCGGCTCTGCGCCCCCGCCACGTCGCGGCGCGTGAACTGCGCTCCGTACGCGAAGCCGTAGCCGTCTTCGTGGCTGAGAACAGGAAGGAACAGCAGCTTGAGGTTCCGGTCGTGGACCACGCGCGTGGGATGCGCCGGATCGCCGGTCATCTCGATGTGGACGGCCCCTTCGTCCACGATGACGACGACGAGGATCTGCGACGGATCGGCGATGGACGCGTAGCGCTTGAGAACCTCGACGCGCTGGAACTTCCTGGCCGCCTCCAGGTGCGCTGTCGCGTCCGCCAGTGTGTTCGGGCCGAACGGCGCTCCGACTTCGAGACCGCACAGTCTGCGCACGTCGTCGTCGCTCGTCGCGGTATTGCCGTGGACCTCGATTGCGGTAATCGTCTCGCGCGCCTGGGCTTCGTGCAGGGCGGGGCTTTGAACCCCGCCTAGAAGGAGCGCGAGCAGGGCGGCGATCAACGGATTTTGACTTTCGTCGTGACGTCGGCCTGCTTGTAATCGTGGTATTCGACGTCGTAGCGCGCGTCAATCGGTCCGATGGCGAGCGACATCTCGAAGGCGAACGAGAGCGACTGCGGCAGCCAGACGTCCGGAAACGGCTGCCCCATGGTCATCGTTGCGTCGAGCTGGTCGACGTGCACGAGCCACGACGCGGGGAAGAAGTCGAACGGCAGATTCTGGAAGTGGTATTTGACGATCTGGTGCGCCTTCGGCTCGACCCACAGCGTGACGAGCGCGACCTTGTTCATCAGGCGTTCGAATTCGGCGTCGTAGGCGCGCTCCTTCGCTTTCTCCGCGTCGGTCTTGCCGGCTTTCGCTTTGGGATCACGACGGCGGCGGTCGGTACCGCCGAAGAGCCGCGCCGGGTAGTACTCGATGCGCAGCAGCTCGCGTCCGTCGATCGTTTCGCGGCCGACGAGCGCGTATTTTCCTTGCTCGAACTTGAAGCGCAGGAAGTAGGCGGACGAAACGAACTCGGGCTGGCGGCTCTGCTTGATGAAGCTCTCGACGCTCTGCGGGGAGTCGCCGTCTGAGCCGGGGGCCCCTGCCCCCCGGTCGTCTCCGCGCGCGATCGCCGGGTCCGCCGGGCGCTGGCCGCGGCCGCCGCGGCGGCGGTCCATCTCCTGCGCCCGCTTCAGGTAATCCGCCTCTGCCTTCTGCCGCTCCGATTCGCTCACAGTGACGCCGTTGAACTTCACCGGGCTGCGGACGAAGAAGCCGTCGCGGATGTACCAGGTGTACTCGCGCCGCTCACCCCAGATCGGCATCTTGTCCGGTCCGTTCAGCTGAAACCGTTCGCGCTCGTCGAGGACGTACTGTTGGAGCTTCTTCCAGTTGTCGTCGCGGCGGGCGAGGACCTCGCGCATGAATGCGTCGAGGTCGGTCTGGGCGGCGGCGACACACGATCCGAGGGCGGCTGCCGCGACAATCGAAGCGATGAAGACACGAAACCTGGCAATCATGGGTTCGCTTACCAGCCCGTCGGTTTGTCTTTCAGCTGCTCGTCGAGCCACTTCGACAGCGGCTCGAAGTAGTCGAGAATCGCCGTCGCGTCCATCTGCTTCGAGCCGGTGAGCGTGTCCAGCGCATCGGGCCACGGGCGCGACAGTCCCATCGAGAGCATGGCGTTCAACCGCGTTCCCGCCTCCTTGCTCTCATAGATGGAGCAGCGGTGCAGCGGCAGCGTGCATCCCGCAATCTTCGACAGCGCGCGGTGAAACTGGAACTGCAGGATGTCCGCGAGGAAGTAGCGGGTGTAGGGCGTGTTGTCGGGCACGTGGTACTTCGCGCCGGCATCGAAGAACTCCTCGCCTCGGGGCGACGGCGGCGCGACGCCCTGATACTTGAGGCGCAGGTCCCACCACGCTTTGTTGTATTGCCCCGGCGGTACCTCGCCCGAGAACACCTTCCAGCGCCACTGGTCGACGAGCAGCCCGAAAGGCAGGAACGCGATCTTCTCCAGCGCGCGGTTCATCAGCAGTCCGAGGTCGCGCGACGGATCGGTCGCTTTGTCGAGCAGGCCGATGCGGACGAGATACTCCGGCGTGACCGACAGCGCGATCGTGTCGCCGATCGCCTCGTGGAAGCCGTCGTTCGCGCTGTCGCGGAACACGACCGGCTGATCCTTGTAGGCGCGCTGATAGAAGTTGTGCCCGAGCTCGTGGTGGATCGTCGTGAAGTCCTCGGCCGTCTGCTCGATGCACATCTTGATGCGCACGTCGGACTCGAGATCGATGTCCCACGCGCTCGCGTGGCAGACGACGTCGCGGTCGCGCGGCCGGACGAACAGGGACCGCTCCCAGAATGTCTTCGGCAGCGGTGCGAACCCGAGCGACGTATAAAAGCGCTCGCCGGTCCGCGCCATCTCGAGCGCCGGCATGTTCCGCTTTTTCAGGATGTCCGTCAGCGAGAACCCCGGATCCGCCTTCGGCGGCGCGACGAGCGGATAGATGTTCGTCCAGTCCTGCGCCCAGATGTTGCCGAGCAGGTCCGCAGGAATCGGGCCCGTCGCCGGCACCTCGTCGCCGTATTTCTCGTGCAGCCTCAGCCGTACGTACGCGTGCAGCTTGACGTAGAGCGGCCGCACCTGGTCCCACAGTCTGTCGAGCTCCTTGGTGAACGCGTCAGGCGGCATGTCGTACTTCGCCCGCCACATCGCGCCGGCGTCGGCGAAGCCGAGCTCCTTCGCGCCCTTGTTAGACAACTCGACGAAGCGCACGTAGTCCTTCCGCATGGGGGGCGAGATGGTGTGCCAGCCCTCCCACGCGGCGCGCTGAGCTTTCGGATCGCGCGAGGTCGCGAGCGTCTTCGTGATGTCGTCGATGTTCTGGCAGGCGTCAGGCCGGGCAGGGTCCGGACACCATTTGCCCTTGCCGTACGTCGATTCCAGACGCGCCGCAATCGTCGTCAACTCGTCGGATTCTTTCGGGTCCGACGGCGTGGCGAGCACGAGCGACGTCTTCAGGATGTTCAGCTGACGCCGCTGGTCCGCCGGCACCTCGATGTGGTCGTATTTCGCCGACTCCTTCGCGAAGCGGACGCCGGCGTCGACCGCCGCCTGCGTCGCGTGCGCCGAGAGGATTTCCGTGTCGTCGGTGATATATGTCTGCTGCACCCAGCCCGCGCGCCCCTGCTCGGTCCCGAGCTTCAGCGTCGTCTGGTTCACCGTGTCGAGGAAGGTCTTCGCGTCGGACGCAGTCGGCCCTGCGGCGCTCTTGGCACAGGCGGATGCGCTGAGGAGAATCAAGGCACCGAGTGATGTAGCGCAGGCCTTGAGGCCTGCCTGACGCACGCACGGCTGCATGAAATGGAGTCTAATCCGATCCGTGCGCATCGGCATCGATCTGGGCGGGACGAAAATCGAGGGCCTCGCCATCGACAAGCAGGGCCGTGAGGTCGTCCGACTCCGGATACGAGCCCCCCGCAACGATTATCCGAAGACCCTATGGGCGATCGCGGGCCTGGTCCGCGATCTCGAGCGCAACGCCGGGACGACTGCGACCGTCGGCGTCGGGATGCCCGGCACGATTTCACCGGCGACCGGGCTCGTCAAGAACTCCAACTCGACGTGGCTGAACGGACAGCCTCTTGCGGAGGATTTGGCGCAACTGCTGGAGCGTCCGGTGCGCTTCGCGAACGACGCCAACTGCTTCGCGCTGTCGGAGGCCTCCGACGGCGCCGCAGCGGGCGCAGATGTGGTGTTCGGCGTCATCGTCGGCACCGGCACCGGCGGCGGCGTCGTTGTCGGGGGCAAAGTCGTGACCGGCGCAAATGCGATTGCCGGCGAATGGGGACACAACCCGCTGCCCGCGCCCCGCTTCGAACAGGGTTACGACGAGCGCCCCGGT
>DASQHH010000045.1:0-2519 GCA_035632195.1 Vicinamibacterales bacterium | reverse complement strand
GGTCGCTGAAGAAAACGGATTGACGTTCGTCACGCGGTCGATGCCGACCTGCAGGCCATAGCGGCTCGCGCTCGCCTTGATTGCCGTCTGTCCGTCGCCGACGGGATCGAACGACAGGCCGGTGCGCCACACCGCGAGGTTCTGGCTGATCGGTTGCGACTGGGAGATGCTCTGCGGCCCGACGAAGATGCCGCCGGCAGTCGACTGCGCCGGCAGGATTCCGGCGTTGTGGTCGACGCGCAAGCCGAGGTTGAGCGTCAGGCGGCTCGAGACCGTCCACGAATCCTGCAGGAAGAACCCGAGCATGTGCGAAGTGCTGATTGCTTCGGTCGGTGTGTTGTATTCGGTGACCGACGTCGCCTTTCCGGCGGTGTAAATCAGGTACATGCCGTTCAACACGTCGTACCGATCATCGAAGTACAGACGCGCGAACTGCAAGCCGCCCTTGAAGAGGTGGTCGCCGCCCCAGCCGCTCTTCGTATATGCAACCGTGTTGTCGAAATCGATGCGCGAGTTCGGCTGTTCCTCCTGGCGCGCTGCCGCAAAGTCGGCGCGCGTGCCGTCGTACACGGCACGGACCGCCGTCGACGGCGTGCCGGGCTGGTACGAATAGTCCGTCTCTCCCACCATCGCGCTGAACGACGACTCGAACACCAGGTGGTTGCGGATGCCGTAGTACTTCGCCTGCGTCGACGAAGCGGGGTTCGTCTGGACGAGCGACGCGATGTCGGTCTGGATGTCCGGGGGCGTGTCGCGGCGATGGCCGCGGATTTTGTTGTTCCAGTTGTACGCGAACGAGAACTTCTGGTTCGACGTCGCGTTGACCACGACCTTGCCGGAGTAGTTCTTGAGCGTGTTGTCGTCGAGCGCCTGCGAGCCGTCGAGGTTCTTCGCGTTCGTGAGCTTGTCGATGATCCAGCGGCGCATCATGCCGTTCACCCACACGCGGTCCTGCAGAAGCGCGCCGCCGCCGCCGAAGTTGAAGTCGTAGGCGCGCTTGGTCGGATTGCCGATGAAGCCGTTCGGCAGCACGCCTGCAGCAACGCCGGGCGCTATGTTGTCGCTCTCGAAGCAGCCGGGCGTCGGCGCGGTCGACGACAGGCAGCCGCTCGAGTACGAGTACTTCGTCTCGCCGCGCCACTTGTTGCCTGCGTCCTTCGTCACCATGTTGATCGACACGCCGCCGACCATGACTTCGGCCGGAATCGCGGACGTCATGTAATTGACTTCTTCGAACATCCCCTGGTCGTAGTACAGCATCGTCGCGCCGCCGCCGCCGCCGGGCCAGTTCACACTCGCGCCGTCGATGTTGTAGCTGACGTCGTTGGTGCTCGAACCGTGCGACGAGAGCGAGCTCTGTTGAATCGACTGCGTGCCGCCGACGTCGTAGGTGCCGACCTGCACGCCCGGGATGATCTTCGCAACCGACCACGGATCGCGGCCGGACGGAATCCCTTCGAGGACGTCCTGGGCCATGACGGTCTGCTGCAGGTTCGAGCGCGTGTCGACGGTGGGCGACTCGCCGGTGACCGTCACTGTTTCCGCGATGCTGCCGACTTCCATTTTCGGGCTGACGTTCGCGACGAACGCCGCGTTGACGACGATGCCGTCGCGGACGACGCTGCGAAAGCCCTGGAGCTCGAACTTGATCGCGTAGGTGCCCGGCGGCAGGCGGTCGAACCGGTAGGCGCCGGTCGTATCCGTGGTCTGCGCCTCAGCGCCGCCAATGAGTTTGTCGCCCGACAGCGACACGCTGACGCCCGGCAGCACGGCGTTGCTGGCATCAGTCACGATTCCGGCGACGGAGCCGGTCTGTACCTGGGCGTGGGCGGAGGCGGCGACGAGGAGCGTGAAGAGCGAGGCGTACAGCAGACGCATGCATCCCTCCTGGGCTTCGGAAGAGTACTTCAGGGGCATCCAGCTTATGTCAAGGGCCTTGTACTCCGATCGAAAAACTGGTAGGGTGCGCATGGCGAATGGTCCATGCGATTTGCCGCGCCTGCCGCTGGTCAGTGGTGGTCGGTGATCAATTGCCGGATTCCTGCGAGCGCTGCGAGTCGCCCTTCTTTTACTACCGCCGCGTCAGCTACGACTACGTGCTGACGGATGCCGACCGGACGTTCCTGCGCTCCGGCGGGATTGCCCCCGACGACGCTGCGGGGAAGTCCGACGTGAGTCCGACGTGAGTCCGAGCCGTCTCAGACCAGTCTGAGACGTCTCAGACCCCGGGGTCAGGACGCTATTGCTGACAGATCTGGATTCCGGCCCCCTCGCGGGGCTGCGCCGCGCAGTACTGCGCGATGGCCTGGCGGACTTCCTCACGCGCCGCGCGCTCGGCGGCCGCTCGTTCCGCGGACGACAGCGCGCGCATCGCCGGTCCGGCGAGATACCGGCCGACGACGTTCTCCACGACAATCGTCGCGAGCTGCCCCTGGTTGAACGCGGCGTAGGGCTGCACCAGCGGATTGTCGACCGACGGCGACCACTGCCGCTGCATCTCGTCCATGTAGATGCCGCCG
>DASQHH010000044.1:0-5490 GCA_035632195.1 Vicinamibacterales bacterium | reverse complement strand
CGACGGTCCGCTCCATCGTCGACAACCTGCGGAAGGCGAAGGCCGACTCGCGGATCCGCGGCGTGCTGCTGAAGCCGACCGGGTTCGACTCGCCGTTCTGGGGCAAGGTTCAGGAGATCCGCGACGCGGTGCTCGACTTCCGGAAATCCGGCAAGCCGATCTACGCGTACCTCGAATACGGCGGCGACCGCGAGTACTACCTCGCGACGGCGGCGGACAAGGTGTACCTCATGCCTTCGGCGCCGCTCGATCTCACCGGCGTCGCCACCTACGAGCTGTTCCTGCGGGGCACGCTCGACAAGATCGGCGCCGTGCCCGACCTGCACCACATCGGCGACTACAAGACGGCGACGAACACGTTCACCGAGAAGGGCTACACGCCCGCGCACAAGGAGATGGACGAGTCGCTGAACCGCGATCTGTACGATCAGATCGTCCGCGGCATCGCCGACGGCCGCCGCCAGAGCGACGCGGACGTGCGGCGGCTGTTCGACGAAGGCCCGTTCCTGCCCGAGGACGCGCTGCACGCGGGGCTCGTCGACGACGTGGTGTACGAGGATCAGGTTGCGGACAAACTGCGCGGCACCGGCGAGCGCCGGGAGATCGACGCGGACGACTACGCGCGCGTCAGCCTGTCGTCGATGGGCCTGAACCGCGGTCCGCGCATCGCGGTCATCTACGCGGCCGGCGAGATCGCGAGCGGCAAGGACGGCTACGACCCGCTCAACGGTCCGGTGATCGGCTCGGACACGCTGATCGACTACATCCGCCAGGCGCGCCGGGACCGGAGCGTCCGCGCGATCGTGCTGCGCATCGACAGCCCCGGCGGATCCGCGTCGGCGTCCGACGCCATCTGGCGCGAGCTGATGATCACGAAGAACGACAAGCCCGATCGCCCGCTCGTCGCGTCGATGTCGGACCTGGCGGCATCCGGCGGCTACTACATTGCGATGCCGGCTCAGGTGATCGTCGCGCAGCCGTCGACCCTGACCGGCTCGATCGGCATCCTCGGCGGCAAGATCGTCACCGGCGGCGTCTACGCCAAGCTGGGCGCCAACATCGATTCGACGAGCGTCGGCCGGCACGCCGAGATCGATTCGCCGGTTCGTCCGTACAATGCCGAGGAACTGAAGAAGCTGCAGGAGCAGCTGCAGGCGTTCTACGACCAGTTCGTCGAGAAAGTCGCCGATTCGCGCCACAGCACGCCGGAGCAGATCGACGCGCTCGCGCAGGGGCGCGTGTGGACCGGGCGCCAGGCGAAGCAGAATCACCTCGTCGACGAGCTCGGCGGACTCGATCGCGCGATCGCCATCGCCAAGCAGCGCGCGAAGATCGCCGCCGACAGCGACGTCGAGATCGTCGTGTATCCGCCGAAGCGGAGCTTCTACGAAGTGCTGACGGAGCAGTTCACCGGTGCGGGCGATTCCGCGGCGGTCGGCGCGTGGTTGTCGGCGAACCTGTCGGCGGGGGAGGTCGATGCGCTCCGTACGATCCGCGGACCTCTCTCGCTGTTCAGGAGAGGCGAGCTGCTCGCGTTGATGCCGTTTACCTACGTGAGGTAGTCAAGGCTAGCTGGTCGCGCGCTGCATCGCTTCGCGATAGACCTCGATCTTCAGCTTCTGCTTTGCCTTCGCGAGATACGCGCCGTAGAAGCGGTTCTTGCGATCGGTGAGCAGGTCTTCGCGGAACTTGTCGCGGCCGGCCTTCCACTCGTCCGGCGTCACTTCCTTCTTCTCGAGCACCTTGATCACGGCGGTGCCGGTGTCGGTCGCGATCGGATCGCTCACGGCGCCGACGGGCAGCGAGAAGGCCTTGTCCTCGACGGCCGGCGCGACACCGATGTCAGGGATGGGTGAATCGTGCGTGATGAGGTCCGTCGTCTTGGCTTCGACGCCGGCCGCCTTGGCCGCCTTCTCGAAGTCGGACGCGGTCTTCAGCTTCGCGGCGATCTCGGACGCCTTCTGCGCGCTCAGGTCGCGCGCCTTCTGCTTGATCACCTCGTCGCGGACGCGCTCCTTCACCTCGTCGAGCTTCGGCACGTACGGATCCTGTTTAGCCACGAGCGTCTCGAAGATGTAGCCGCGCGACGCGCGCAGCGGACCGGCGACGTCGCCCTGCTTCATGTCGAACGCCTTGTTCGTCGCTTCCGGCGCCGGACCGAGGCCCAGGATCGGCTCGTCGCGTGCGAAGAAGCCCGACTCCTGCACGGTCAGCCCCTGCGCCTTCGCCACTTTGTCGAGGTCCGCGGGCTTGCTGATCTGCCTGCCGAGCGACTCCGCGAGATCCGCCGCCTGCGCCTGCGCCTTCTCGTACGCGAGCTGGTCGGTGATCTGCGCCTTCACCTCGGCCAGCGTGCGCGTCGTCGCCGCTTTCTTGTCGATCAATTTGATGATGTGGTAGCCGAACTGCGACTTGACCGGGTCGCTGATCTGGCCCGGCTGCATCGCGAAGACGGCCTGCTCGAACTCCGGCACCATCCGGCCGCGGCCGAAGTAATCGAGGTCGCCGCCGTTCTTCGCGCTGTCGGTGTCCTCGGAGTACTTCTTCGCGAGCTCGGCAAAGTCCGCCCCCGCCTTCGCCTGCTTCGCGATGTCCTCGGCCTTTGCCTTCACGGCCGCGTCGTCTTTTCCCTCGGTCTTCAGCAGGATGTGGCTCGCGCGCACCTGCTCCGGCGTCGTGTACTGCTCGAGGTTGCTGTTGTACGTCCGCTCGATGTCGGCCGGGGAGACCACCACCTTGGCGCGCAGCGCGTCGATGTCGACGAGCAGATAGCGGATCTTGCGCTTCTCGGGAATCTTCAGCTCGTTCTTGTGCGCCTCGAAGTAACCGGCGATGTCCGCGTCGCTTGCGTTCACCTGCGGCCTGAACGTGTCGGCGGTAAACGTGACGACGGCGAGCTTGACCTTGTCGTTCCGGCGGCGGTACTCCTGCTCGAGCTCCTTGTCAGGGATGGACACCCAATCGGTGATCGCGCCGTGCAGTTTCTGGATGACCAGCGACTTGCGGATGTTGTCCTCGAACTCCGACGGCGACAGGGGCGGCCGCTGCATCCGCAGCAGCTGCTGGTACCGGGCCTCGCCGATGAAGGCGCCGTTCTCCTGGAACGCGGGCAGCGCGATGATCCGCTGCCGCACTTCCTCGTCGCTCACGTCGATGCCGAGGCGGTTCGCTTCGGAGAGCGCCGCGCGCTCGTCGATCATCTGCTGCAGAATCTGCTGTTCGACGCCGAGCTGCTTGAGCAGCTGGTCGCTCATGTTCGCGCCGTACGCGGACCGGTACGCCTGGATCTGCGCCTGGTAGTTGCGCCGGAACTCGCCGGTCGTGATTTCCTGGCCTTCGACTCTGGCGATGGTGTCGCCGGACGCCGCGTCGGCGCCGCTGCCGCGGAGAAAATCCGGGATGTAGAAGATGATGAAGGCCAGACACACGATGGCGAGGCTCCACTTGAGCCAGCTCATGTGTCGGCGCATCCGGTCCAGCATCGTCATAGAAAGCCCTGCCCTTGGAAACTCCGATCGTAGTCTATGAAGTTACACTGTGGCAAGAAGTTACCCCGTCTCGCTGTGGTATATTTGCAGAGTATAGAAGCACTTAACGGATGGCCGCCCCGCGAGTCCGCGCGAGCGATATGCCCCTGACCGCTTCAGCAGTAGACCTCGCGACCAGGCTGCGCACGCTGGAGCGCACGGTCCGGAACCGCATGGACCGGCGCGAGGCGCTGGTCGATATCCTGCGAGCCGTCAATACGACGCTCGAGCCGCCGAAGATCGCCGAACAGATTGTCGACCGCGCTGCGACATGGATTCCGGCGCCATGCTGGGCCATCGTGTCGTCGGATTTGTCCGGCGACCTGTCGGTGCTCGCCGAGCGCGGTCTCGAACCGGACATGGGGCCTGCGGTATACAAGGTTGCGGGATGGGTCATGCAGCGCGGACAGGAATTCGTGTCCGCGGATCTCAGTCGCGACGCGCGCATCGCGTGCAGCCACGCCGCCGCCGTCGTGGCGCTGCCGCTCAACTGCCGCGGGCGCAAGGTGGGCGCGCTGCTCGGGCTCGACCGCATCGTGTCGAAGCGCGAGCCGAAGCTGTCCGCGACGATGATGCGCGCGGTGCGCCTCCTGCTCGAGCCGGCGTCGGTGGCGCTCGACAACGCGCTGCAGCTGCAGCGCGCGCGGGAGCTGTCGGTCACCGACGACCTGACGAAGCTGTATAACTCGCGGTATCTGAACCAGGTGCTGCGGCGGGAGGCGAAGCGCGCATCGCGTTCCGGCCGGCCCCTGTCGCTGCTGTTCATCGATCTCGACGGATTCAAGGCGATCAACGACAGGCACGGCCATCTGTTCGGCAGCCGGGCCCTCGTGGAGGCGGCGGCGGTCATCCGCGGGAGCGCCCGAGAAACCGACGTAGTCTCGCGCTTCGGCGGCGACGAATTCGCCCTGGTGCTGCCGGATACGGGCGGCGACGGCGCCTATGCGGTCGGCGCTCGTATCCGCGAACGGCTCGCGGCGCACCATTTCCTCGTCGACGACGGGCTGGACATCCGCCTGAGCTGTTCGGTGGGGGTGGCGACGCTGCCGGACGTGGCGGCGTCCGCCGAGGAACTGATGCACGCCGCCGACAAGGCGATGTACGCGGTCAAGGAATCCGGGAAGAACGGCATTCAGGCGGCCGTCGCACCTGCCGATATCTAGTCAATAGTCGTCCAGTGGACGTGCGCCGACAGATCCTGCACAGAACTGCGCACTCCGGGAGAGTGTCTTGAGCCTTCGTTCGATGCTGTCCGTGTTCTCCAGCGATCTGGCTATCGACCTCGGAACGGCCAACACCTGCGTCTACGCGCGCGGGAAGGGCATTGTCGTCAACGAGCCGTCGATTGTCGCGATCAACAAAGTCAACGGGCGCGTCGAGGCCGTCGGCAAGGACGCCAAGGACATGCTCGGCCGTACGCCGGGCAACATCGTCGCCATCAAGCCGATGAAGGACGGCGTCATCGCCGACTTCGAGGTCACCGAGAAGATGCTGACCTACTTCATCAAGAAGGCGCACAACCGCAACGTCTGGGTCCGGCCGCGCATCGTCATCGGCGTTCCCTCCGAGATCACTCAGGTCGAGAAGCGCGCCGTCAAGGACAGCGCGTACCGCGCCAAGGCGAGCGAAGTCCACCTGGTCGAGGAAGCGATGGCGGCGGCGATCGGCGCCGGCATGCCGATCACCGAGCCGTCGGGCAACATGATCGTGGACATCGGCGGCGGCACCACGGACATCGCCGTCATCTCGCTCGCCGGCATCGTCTACAGCAAGGCGGTCCGCGTCGCCGGCAACGAGATGGACGAGGCGATCATCCAGTACATCAAGAGGAAGCACAATCTGCTCATCGGTGAGCGTACGGCGGAAATGATCAAGATCCAGCTCGGTTCAGCCGCTCCGTTGGAACGTCCCCTGACCATGGAGATGAAAGGGAGAAACCTGATTGAGGGCGTGCCGAAGACCG
>DASQHH010000043.1:0-2680 GCA_035632195.1 Vicinamibacterales bacterium | reverse complement strand
TACCGGCGCTACCAGGGCCGCCGTGCCCCTCGCGGGCAGGGCTGGCTGGTCATCGCGCGCGCGGGCATCCGCACGTTCCTCGCGAAGAAGGCGTTTCTGGCGCTGCTGCTGCTCGCGTGGATCCGCTTTTTGATCGAGGCCGTCCGCATTTATCTCGCCACCAACGTTTCGCAGGTCGCGGCGAACTTACCGCCGGCGGGCCAGAGCCTGCTGTCGGTGAACGCTCAGACGTTTCACGACATGCTCGACTCGTGGTTCGTCAACCTCGTGATGTTCCTGATCACGGTCTACGTCGGCGCCGGGCTCATCGCCAACGACCGGCGCGCGAACGCGCTGCAGATTTACCTGTCGAAGCCGTTGACGCGCATCGAGTACGTGTTCGGCAAGCTCGGCGTGCTCGCGGCGTTTCTGCTGTTCGCGACGTGGGTTCCGGCGATGGCGCTGCTGCTCGTGCAGATCGCGTTTGCGGGCAGTTTCAAGTTCCTGCTCAACAACCTGTATCTCATCCCCGCAATCACGGTGTTTGCGTTCGTGCAGGTCATCACGATTTCCGTCGTCATGCTCGCGCTGTCGGCGCTGTCGAAGAGCGGCCGCTACGTCGGAATCCTGTATACCGCGCTGACGTTCTTCAGCGCCGCGATCTACGGCGTCCTGCTCGGCGTGACGCGCAGCACCGAGTTCGCGTGGGTCTCGTTCTCCGCCAATCTGTCGCAGATCGGCGACGTCATCTTCCGGCTTCCGCACCGCTACGACTGTCCGTGGCCCGTGTCGGCGCTCATGATTCTCGGCGTGATTGTCGTGTCGGTGGTGATTCTCGAGCGGCGCGTGCGCGGCGTCGAGGTGATTTCGTGAGCGACATCGCGCCGCCTCCCAGACTGAACGTCGTCGCGGCCGATCACCTCTCGAAGTGGTACGGCCAGGTCATCGGCCTGAACGACGTGTCTGTCTCTGTCCCGGCCGGCATCACCGGACTGCTCGGTCCGAACGGCGCAGGCAAGTCCACGTTCATGAAGCTGATCACGGGTCAGCTGAAGCCGAGCAAGGGGTCGATCAATGTCCTCGGCGAGCCGATCTGGGGCAATCCGGCGTTGTACTTCCGCATCGGCTTCTGTCCGGAGCAGGACGCCTTCTACGAGCGCATGACGGGGAAGGAGTGGGTGACGGCCCTCGTCAGGCTCAACGGCCTGGACGATAACGAGGCGGCCGCGAAGGCCGACCGCGCGATCGAGGCGGTCGAACTGACCGAGGCCGGGAACAAGAAGATCGGCGCCTACAGCAAGGGCATGCGGCAGCGGATCAAGATGGCGCAGGCCATCGCGCACGATCCCGAGCTGCTGATTCTCGACGAACCGCTGGCCGGCATGGATCCGATCGCGCGCCGCAAGACGATTCGTCTGATCAAGGACTGGGGGCGCGCCGGAAAGAGCATCCTCGTGTCCAGCCACATCCTGCATGAAATCGAATCGATGACCGCGAACATCCTGCTGATCAATCAGGGCCGCATCCTCGCGGAAGGCAACGTGCACCAGATTCGCGACCTCATCGACGAGCATCCGCACACGGTCTACGTGAAGGCCGACCAGACGCGCACGCTCGCCCGCGCCTTCCTCGCGTCCGACGACGTGCTGAGCCTGAAGTTCGAAGAGGGCGCAGTCGTGGTCCAGACGGGCCGGCCGGACGCGTTCTACGCGCGCCTCACCGACATGGCTGCATCCGGCGAGCACGGCACCATCCATGAAGTGACGTCGCCCGACGACAACCTGCAGGCGGTGTTCAAGTACCTGGTGAAATCATGAAGCCGCCGCCGCTCGCGCGCTCGGCGCTCCGTATCTTCGACCTGTCGCTCGGCGAGATGCTCTGGTCGCGCCGCTCGATCTTCCTCGGCGTGCTGCTGGGCGGGCCGGTCCTGATGGCGCTCGGCCTGCGTCTGGTCTGGTCGCTCCGCCCCGGCATGATGCAGGTCAACGGCGCACCGGTGGCCGGGACCAGTATCTTCGGCGCGATGATCTGGGGCCTCTTCATCAACATCATCGTCCCGCTCCTCGGCGTCTTCTACGGTACGTCCTTGATTGCCGACGAGGTCGACGACAAGACGATTACCTACCTTTTCACGCGCCCGATTCCCCGGCGCGCCGTGCTGCTGGGGAAGTACCTGGCCTACCTCGCGTGCACGATTCTTCTCGTGCTGCCGTCGGTGATGCTCGTGTTCTTCCTGGTGATCTCAATCGGATCCAGTTCCATCGGCGAGGGATTTCCGTACCTCGTGACTGATTTCGGCGTGCTTGCCGTCGGTCTCGCGGCGTACGGAGCGGTGTTCGCCCTCGTCGGCACCCGGGTCAAACGTCCCCTCATCGTGGGCCTGGTCTACGCGTTCGGGTGGGAGCCGGCGGTCGTCCTCTTCCCGGGATACCTGAAACGTTTGACGGTCGCGTATTACGTCCAGGCGCTGGTCCGTCACGAGATGCCCCAGGACTCGGCGGCGAGCCTCCTCTTTCAGGCGCTTCGGGAGGTGCCGTCATTGACGACGAGTCTGATCGGGTTGGCGGCTATCATTGTTGTCACGCTGTGGCTGGCGGGCCTGGCGGTCGAGCGCCGGGAATACGTATTGGATCAGTAATGATGATCCTCGTGGGAACATCCAATGGGCCCCGCTCGTATAACTCCATGAGGCCAATGCCAT
>DASQHH010000042.1:0-12055 GCA_035632195.1 Vicinamibacterales bacterium | reverse complement strand
GTCGGGTCGGAAGCCTGCCGCCGTTGCCACCAGCCGGTCTACGACCGCTGGAAGAAGACGCGGATGGCCAACATCGTGACCGACCCGAAAGAACGTCCGGACCTCGTGCTCCCCGACTTCAACAAGCCGGATCCGCTGCTCACGTTCAAGCTGTCCGACGTCGCGTTCGTGTACGGCACGAAGTGGAAGCAACGGTACTTCAAGAAGGTCGGCGACGACTACTTCCCGCTCGGCGCCCAGTGGGATGTGACGCACCGGATCTGGCGGCCGTACCTCGTCGGACCCAACACCGACTGGTGGGTGCCGTTCTACCCCGCGACCAACGATCAGCGTCCGACCGGACCGCTCTGCGACGGCTGCCATTCCGTGAACTACAACGTGCAGACCAAGCAGGTCACCGAATGGAACGTCGGGTGCGAGCGCTGCCACGGCCCCGGCAGCGAGCACGTGCGCCAGCCGGCCGCGACGAACATCGTGAATCCCGCGAAGCTCGATTTCACCCGGGCGGACGATACGTGCATCCAGTGCCACTCGCAGGGGCAGCCGCTGACCAACCCGATCCTTGGCAAGTACTACGACTGGCCCGTCGGCTTCCACCAGGGCGGCAATCTGCACGATTACTGGAAGCTCGAAGAGCACAAACTGGGCGAGACCAACTTCATGCACTTCGCGGACGGCACGGCGCACAAGAATCGGATGCAGGGCAACGACTTCGTCAAGAGCGTCATGTACCGGCGCGGCGTCACCTGCTTCAGCTGCCACGACGTGCACGGCACGGCGAACAACGCGGACACGATCAAGCCCGCCCGCGATCTATGCACCACCTGTCACAGTCCCGGATCGACGAACGGACCGCACAACGTCGCGACGCTCGAGCAGCACTCGCACCACAAGTCCGGCAGCGCCGGCAGCGACTGCGTCGCCTGCCACATGCCGCAGATCGAGACCACTCTGGCGGACGTCAACGTCCGCAGCCACACGTTCGAGTTCATCACGCCGTCGATGACGGACCAGTACAAGATCCCGAACCCGTGCACCAGTTGTCACAAGGACAAGACGACCGCGTGGGCGCGCGATGCGATGAAGGGCTGGTCGAACGAGTCGGTCTGGAGAATCGAGTAGAAGTCCTATCGTGCGCGAAAGGTGATGAAGCCCCGCAGCGGATCGTAGGGCGAAACGCCTACGGTTACACGATCTCCAGGCACGACCTTGATGCGGAACCGGCGCATCCGGCCGCTCAACTGAGCGAGCATTTCATGCCCCGCGTCGCATTTCACGCGGTAGAGGCCGCCGCTGTGGACGGACACGACGACACCGTGCAGATCGATCAAATCGTCCTTGCTCAACTGCTCACGCTCCTCGCTGATGGGGATAATGGTGCAGAGCCACCATGCCTCCGAAGACTCGACGGGCATTCGACGTACGCGCTTTTCTCGATGCCCCCAATATGGCACGTCGCGTCAAGGATCATCCGGCAGGTTCGGTGATCTTTTCGCAGGGAGACGCGGCCGACTCCGTGTTCTACATTCAGAAGGGACGCGTCAAGCTGTCCGTCGTGTCGAAGATCGGCAAGCAGGCAGTCGTGGGCGTGCTGGGTCCCGGCGATTTCCTCGGCGAAGGCGCCCTCGCCGGTCACCCGCTGCGCCTGGCGACCGCGACCGCGATGGGGGGCACCCGGATCCTCGTGGTCCCCAAGCGGCAGATGATTCGGCTGCTTCACCGGCAGCACGCGTTGTCGGATCGATTCATCGCGCACATGCTCGCACGGAACATCCGGCTCGAAGAAGATCTCGTCGATCAGCTCTTCAACGCCAGCGAGAAGCGCCTCGCACGCATGCTGCTGTTGCTCGCACGCTATGGCAAGGTGGACGGCCAGCGCCAGCAGCTCCCGCCGGTCTCGCAGGAAGTGCTCGCGGACATGGTCGGGACGACGCGGTCGCGCGTGAACTTCTTCATGAACAAGTTTCGCAGGCTCGGATTCATCGAGTACAACGGCGTCATCAAGGTGCACCGCGCGCTGCTCAGCGTGGTGCTGCACGACGCGGCGCACTCGGACCGTTGACCGCTGCCGTCGGCGATGCGGCAAAGAAGGCCCGCCGCCGCTGACGCCGAAGCAGCTTGCGTTTTCGGTCTTTCTGAAACCGGGCCCTGTCACCGTTCCGCTTCGACATGCAGCGACCATAGCCCCAGCCGGCGCGGCGCGCTGTCCTGTTTCGCACAGTCTGCCGACGGCCGTTCGGGTAACGTGGGATCCTCCAGCAATACCTGGAACGAGGGTGCCGAACCGAAGCATCGGGACTGAGGGCTGACATGGACACGAACGAGATTCTCGCCAAGGCGACCATTGCCGCCGCGCTGATCGCCGTGCACGCAGTGGAGACTCCGACGATCCCGAAAGCCGGATCCCCCAATCGCGGCGACGCGGCGGGCGCCCGTTTGCGGGAACTGACCGACAGCGTGTACCGCGCGATCACCCGCGACAAGGAGAACACATGATGAAACGCCTCACCCGCTCGAAAGCCATCCAGATCTGGTTCGCGGCAGTCGGTCTTGTCGCCGCAGCCGCAATCACATTCGGCGCCAATCTGACACTTGGCCTCTGGGCGGTGATTCTCGGCATGTGCCTCGTCCCGCCGGCCATGTTGTTCAAGCTCTGGCCGCCGGCGGAGCCGGAGCGGTCGCTGAGAGATATGGCGTACGAATCCAAACGCGTTCCCTAGAGCGACGGCGGGACCGGACGACTGGCTACAGCCCAGACGTTCGACGGCCGATACCATTCCGGTGCTCGGCGGTCGGTTGGGGGAGCACCGGGCGGTACCAACTCTACCCGTCCGGTTTACCAGCGACTGTCGGGCACCGCTTCCCATCAACTTCGGGTCCCTCACTCTCTGCCTCCCGGCTTTTGCGGCGGGCCGCACCCCCCGGATCCTCCATGTATGCTGTTCCCGCTCCAACTCCATGTCGGACCAGCGCCGTTCGTCGTTCGCCTGGCTCATCGTCTTTCTCTCCGCCGTCTATCTCGCGTACCTGGCGTTTACGATCGCAATGGTCGCGGGCCATTATGGCGTCGAAAAGGATCCGGGCTGGACCGTGCGCGTCACGGGCGACGGCTGGTTCGTGTCGGCCGTCGATGCGTCCGGACCCGCGGCGGGAACGATTGAAGTCGGCGACAGGCTCGTCGCGCTGAACGGAGACGCGCGCGCCGGCGTGATCGGCACGTCGCAGTTCCGCGACGTGAACGGCGGCGCCAGGTACCGCGTGGGTCTCGAGCGCCTCGGACACCGCGTCTCGGTCGAGCTGCCGTTCCGGGTCTCGCGCGGCCGCTTTCTGGATCCGCTGTTCCTGCTGGTCGGAGTCGCGTTCTTCGTGTGCGGCGCCGGGCTCGCGCTGCTGCGCCCTCGCGATCCGCAGGTGCGCCTCATCGGCGTACTCATGATCTGCGTCGCCTTCAACGCGCTGTTCGGCGCGCTGAGCCCGCCGCGGCCGTTCCTGGTCGGCTGGCAGCGTGTCGCGTACTACGGTCTCGCCGCATCGAACATCGGGCTCTGGGCGATGCCGATGGCCTTTCATCTGTTCAACCGGTTTCCTGAATGGTCCCTTCCCTCGCGGCCGTGGCGGATCGCGCAATGGCTCCTGTACGGCATAGCCATCGTCGTGATGTGGCCGGCCGGCGTCGCCGCCGACCTCGGCCTCGCAGTCTTCGCCCCGGCCACACAGTTCCTCGCGGCGCATCCGCGGCTGTATCTCACGTCGGTCCAGATCAACAGCAGCGCCGGACGCGGCGGGTTTCTGTATATGGTCGTCTGTCTCGCGCTGGCGCTGGTCGCGAGCGCCCGCAACTATCGGCGTCTCGAGAGTGAAGGCAGCCGGCGGCGCATCCGGTGGGTCGTCGCCGGACTCGCGGTTTCCCTGATTCCGTTCATCGCGCTGAATCTCGCGCGCGGTGCCGAGTGGATCGACCTCGCGACCTATCACCGGCATTCGCCGTCGACGTTCCTGGGACTTCTGTTCATCCCGGCTGCCATCGTGATGGCCGTCTGGAGGGAGCAGCTCTTCGACATCCGCGTGCTCGTCCGCCGCGGATTGCAGTATCTGTTCGCGCGGACCGCGATGCGGACGCTCCTCGCGCTGCCGGTGCTGCTCCTTGCCGTTTCGGTCCTCTCGAATCCGAACCGCACCGTCGCGCAAATCCTGACGCAGGGGTCCGGCTGGATCAACGTTGCGCTGATCGGCGCGATTGCGCTCGCGTTGCAGTCACGGCAGAAGCTGCAGACGACGCTGGATCGGCGGTTCTTCCGCGAGGCGTACGAACAGGAGCAGGTGCTGTCGCATCTGATCGACGAAGTCCGGCAGCGGGACTCGCTGTCCGATGTCGCGGCGCTCGTCAGCGCGCGCGTCGACGCCGTGCTGCATCCGGCGTCCCTGCACATCTTCTATCGCGCGCATGAGCGCAGCGATCGGTTCGACGGACACTCATCGTCGGGCGCGGTCAGCGGGGTTCAGTTGAGCGCGCAGCCGGCGCTGCTCCGCCTGCTCGAGTCGGATCCCGCGATTCGCGACGTCCCGGGCGGTGTCGAGGTGCTTCCGCAGCACGAGCGCGAGTGGCTGACGAATCTCGGCGTTCGCCTGATCGTGCCCATTGCCAGCACGCGCGATCGGCTCGTCGGCGTCCTGCTGCTCGGCGAACGCAAATCGGAAGAACCGTTTTCCGCTACCGACCGGCGTCTGCTACAGAGGATTGCGGCACAGATTGGGCTCGTGTACGAGAACCAGCACCTCAAGGATCGCGTGCGGCGCGACGCGGACGTCCGCCGCGACGTACTGGCGCGCCTCGACGGAGGCGGCGTCCGTCTGCTGAAGGAATGTCCGGCGTGCGGCCGGTGCTACGAAAGCGCGTCCGATCGCTGCGATTACGACGGTTCCGAGCTCGCTCTGACGCTGCCGATTGAACGCACGCTCGACGGCAAGTACCGGCTCGAGCGCGCGCTCGGCCGCGGTGGTTTTGGAGCGGTGTACGAAGCGTCGGACCTTCGACTGAAGCGCCAGGTCGCGGCGAAGGTGATGGTGGGCTCGCTCTTCGGGGACCAAACGGCTCTCCGCCGGTTCGAGCGCGAGGCGCGTGCAGCCGCGAAGATCGATCACCTCAACATCACGCGCGTGCACGACTTCGGTGCCGTCGGCTTCGGCGGCGCGTTCCTCATCATGGAGCTCGTTGCCGGCAGAACCTGGCGCTCCGAGCTCCAGTCCCCCGGAACGATTGCTCCGGCGCGCGCCGCCGAATGGTTCCGCCAGCTGCTCGACGGCCTCCAGTTCGCGCATGCGATGGGCATCGTGCACCGCGACCTGAAGCCCGAGAACGTGATGATCGTTGGTGAGTCCGTGAAAATCATGGACTTCGGCCTCGCGAAAGTGCTCGACGCAGGCGCGGGCGCGACCGAATCGGTGACGCAGGCCGGCACGGCGATGGGCACAATCGGCTACATGGCGCCCGAGGCGCTGATGGGCGGCCTGGTCGACGAGCGCACGGATCTGTTTGCCATCGGCGTGATGGCGGTCGAGACGATCACCGGCGCGCGGCCGTTCACGGGCGCCACGCCTGAGCAGGTGCTGACCGCCCTGCTGAGCAGCGAGTATCACCTGCCGGGGCCGTCGGCGGAGATCCGCGCGCTCGATGTAATCGTCCAGCGGTGCATCGCCAAAGATTCACGCGACAGGTACGGCTGTGCCTCCGAGCTCGCGCGCGATCTGGTGCCGGCGCTCGCGCGATGTCAAGGAGCCGCGACGCAGGGGACTCACGTCCCGCTCGCCCCGTCGACCGTCGTCACGCGCGACACGTAACGCAAGCGTCAGCACCGTGACACTGACTGTGCGGCCAGACCCTCGCTCGAAGGTTTGGCGTCAGCCCACAGTCAGCGCTCGATCCATTCCACGAACGTCCCGACGCTGTCGGTGACGAGCATCACGCGCAGGACTCGGTCGTTCTGGTACATCTGCTTCGCACCGGCCCTGGCATCCTCGACCGTCGCGTAATGCGTCCACGTCTGGGCGACGCCCGATGCGGTCCCTTGCTTCATCGTGGGCCGGAGCCGGAATCCCTTGCTCACCATCGGCCTCCCCTGGATCCGCTATCGACGCGTATCAGCACTGTTGTTCAAGCCGACAAAGGGCGACGATACCCGCGGCGTCGGAGTCCCGCTGTTCTGTTTCGCACAGCCTGCGTTTCGTGTGTCGACCTAAGCTTGTTCATAGACGCGGCCGCGCCGCTTGGGTTGCAGTCTTTTTGCGTATGGAGGAAGTAAGACGTTCCCGTGACCAGTGAATGGATCATCAGACTGGCTGCCGACGAACGAAGGCGCGATGACGAGCGTGCAAGCGCCGCAGCCGCGCTTGCACGAAGAGTCGACATCGTGCGCGTTCATGGTCAACGGCTGATCGATGAGCTGCGCGCGACCGTGCAGCTCGACCTCGAAGCGTTCCGGAGCGAGTTCCCGGGCGACGCGGCCCATGAAGTCAACTTCGAGGCGACTGAGCCCGGCGGCGGCTTCGTGATCCGCAAGCCGTCGTACCCTGCCGTCGCCCTCAGCGTCACGCCGAATCTGCCGGCCGAATCGGTCCGGTGCGAGTACCGATTCATGCCGAACAACGGTCTGCCGTCACGCGACGATCGCGTCGACCTCCGGGTGGTCAGTAATGGCAACGATACGACGCTGCTCATCAAACACCCGGGCACCGGCCAGGCATTCAACAACGCGAATGCCCTCTCAGAGTATCTGCTTGTGCCGGTGTTGACCGGCCGCCCACGCTGAATGTCGCCGTGCACGCGGTCGACAACCCGGCGCTGCCGAAGGCGGGATTTGCGTCGTTGAACACAGAAAGGTGATGTCGATGTCCATGATGCACGCCGTCAGCGCGGCCGCGATCGTCGTGTGCGGAATCGCGATCGTCGAACCGGCGATCGCCGCCGGGGATCTGTCGCGCTATCGCGCGTTCGAGCTGGGGAGCAGTCTCGCATCGGTCTCGAAGACTGCCGATGTGGCGCCGGCGAGCGCGAAGACGCTTCATCAGCGGCCGGCGGTCCTGCAGGAGCTGGAGTGGAGACCGCCGCACTGGAGCGCCGATTCGGCGCCGACCTCGAACGATCCGGTCGAGCAGGTGGTATTCACTTTTTACAACGATCAACTGTTCCGGGTCGTCGTCGACTACGCCCACGACCGCACTGAAGGACTGACGGGCGCCGATCTGATCGACGCGATCTCCGAGACCTATGGCCCCGCCGTCGCGCGGCCCGCGGCGGCGCGGCCTGCAGCGCGGGTCACGGACAGCGAGTCGGGCATGCCTCTGGCCCACTGGGCGGGCGGCGACTTCTCCCTGGTGCTGTATCGACGGTCCGCGTACCGCGAGACGTTCCGCCTGGTCCTGACGGCAACGACCGTCGAGAACCTCGCGAAGAAGGCCGCGGCTCAGTCCGCGCGCCTCGACGCGCAGGAAGCGCCGCAACGCGAGATCGCGCGCCAGAAGAAAGAAAAGGACGAGGGCGTCGCGGCCGCCGAGAAGGCGCGCATCGCGAACAAGAGGCAGTTCCGGCCGTGAAGGTCAGACGGTCGCTTCGCGCGGCGACTAGAAACGGACGCGCGTTCAACGCCGAAGCGTTCCTCGAATCGGCGGGCGTCGCGAAGACGTTCGTCGAGTACGGCCGGGAAGAGAGCGTTTTCACGCAGGGGGATCCCTGCGATCACGTTCTGTACATCCATACCGGCGGCGTGAAGTTGTCCGTGCTGTCGCGGTCGGGCCGTGAAGCGATCGTGGCGATGCTCGGCCCCGGCGATTTCTTCGGCGAAGGATGTCTGGCGGGGCAGCCCGTCCGGATGGGCAGCGCGACGGCGATCACGCCGAGCGTCATCCTGAAAATCTCCAAGCACCGGATGGTCCGGCTGCTCCACCGGCAGCACGCCATGTCGGACCGGTTCATCTCGCACATGCTCGCGCGCAACATCCGCATCGAAGAAGATTTGATCGATCAGCTCTTCAACTCGAGCGAGAAACGGCTCGCGCGCGCGTTGCTGCTGCTGGCGCGCTACGGCGAACAGGACAGGCCGTCGCGCGTCGTGCCCAGGATCTCGCAGGGGACGCTCGCGGAGATGATCGGCTCCACGCGCTCGCGCGTGAACTTCTTTCTGAACAAATTCAAACGACTGGGCTTCATTGACTACGACGGCGAGCAGCCGCTGAAGATCAACAGCTCATTGCTCAGCGTCGTGCTGCACGACTGATAGATCGTCGCCGCGAGTCCGGCATTCGCCAGCGCTAGTGGATCGTTCGGTGTCCGTGGAGCGGGAGCGTTTGAGCCGGCCGCGGATGCCGGTCGTTGTCTTCGCGCTCGCTGCGCGCCTCGCGGCGCCGGCGCGGATTGTCCCGCGAGGCATCCGCTTCATCAGAGGGCGCGTCCTTTCGCGGACGTACAATCGGACGCTTCGGCGGGGTCTTTCGCGGCATGTGTTCACTGTAGGTGCAACGGTCGATCTCCGGTGTTCCGTTTTGCACACCGCGGAGTTGGCGCAACCGTTACAGTTTGCGAGAGATGGCCGAACACGTCGTGGACCCCGACTTCGACCGCCGCTGGACCGCCTGGAAGACTCGCGGGCTCGAGCACGAACGCCTCGTCCGCCATCGGTTCGTCACGGCAATCGGCGTCGCCGCAGCGACCGCGCTCGCTGCGTTCCTCGCATACAGCTTCGTCGTCTGATCACTGACAATCGCGTCGAAGGCCCCGACCGTTGTCGCGGTCGCGCTATGCGGCGCGGTCGAAGACGACGGTCTGCGCCAGCAGGTTCGGCTGCGCCGTTCGGCGCGTCAGCGTCCATGCGTCAGCATGGCAGGACGGGCCTGTGCCAGTCCACCACTCGGGCTGTCGGCGCGCCTGGTCCGGGAGCCGGAAACCGAGAAGGTCCTCGATTTCGCCGAACGTCAGGACGATCGTGTTCGCGAACCGCCGCTGGAGGTAGTCGTACAGCTGGACGTACGGACCAGCCATCGTTCGCGCCGGCGGCGGCGCCTCGCGACCCTGCGAGCGGTCCCCGGCGACTCGCCGTCTGAATATCGCAAGCCACGCGAGCACGCTCACACGCGCTCCGCAAACACCATGTCGCGAATGTGACCGGCGATGCGGCCCGGCTGCATGGCGCCAAACGTCCGATTGTTGACGAATCCCTGGGGAACGCTCGCGGGCCCCGTCCACCCGCGCACGGCCTTCGTTTCGTGCCGATGCGTCACGTTGACGTGGAGGTGGCCGTCGCGAGGAACCTCGAACAGGACGACGCGGCAATCGTTCGCCGGCCATAGTCTCGCGTCAAACCGGGCTATGGCGGTCTCGATCAGCCGGACGTCGCCCGTCCATTCGTCGGTCAGGAGTGTGTGCGCGGCGGTGATCATGCGGCTCCCTGGCTCATTCAGACGTCTCGATCAACCGCCTCGAGCTGGGAGATCCGACTCAAGGCACTGGCTCTCAATGTCGCCGCATCCCGCGCGATATCGGTCTCACCGGCACGCTCGATATGCCGCACCCGGCGGTCGAGCGCCGCAATCAGCTCGCGCAAGTGACGGACAGCTCGCACCCGGTCGGCTTCACGAGTGGATTTCTGGTCTGGCATCGTAACGTGTGCGCTGTTCCGCGATCGCTCCCCGCCACGGTTCAAGAATAGTGCTTCCGCATCGCCCGGCATGTGCCGAACCGGACAGTGACTGTCTAGTCTGAGGATCCTCCAGCGGTGTGGCACATCACGTTGATGACAGTGCCGCCTGGATCGATCACAAAGAAACGTCGGACACCCCACGGTTCGTTCGTGAGTGGATACACGACCCTGCATCCCCGCGATATCGCTCGCGAATGAACGTCATCGACATCGGCGACTTCGACGCTCATCTCGGGAAGGATTGCCGACGACTCGTCATCCCGCATGAGAGTGATCTGGGCGGTTGGATTGGTCGACGACCGTAATGTCACGATCGAGCCCATGTCCATCGCAACCTCCAAGCCCAGGACGTCCACGTAGAATTGCCGGCTCGTCTCGAGCTGCTTTGCCCTGATGTCCGGCACAATCCTTCTCACGTTCATCTGGCCGCTCCATTTGTCAACGCGCCACAGTTCGTCGAGGTTGGTGCGATCTTCAGGGGATCGTGACGCTCATGCCGACGAGATGTACCTTCACTGGCCGAAATCGCGCTGTCCCGTTTCGCACACGCTCTTTCCTCGAGGTCGGATTACGCTCAATGCGTCATGAAGCCAGACAAGCGAGGAGCCCACTTGAATCTCAGGCCACTACACGACCGCGTCATCGTCCGGCGCCTGGTCGAAGGCGAGCAGAAGAGCGGCGCCATCATCATCCCCGACAGCGCGAAAGAAAAGCCCCAGCGGGGTGAAGTGATCGCGGCGGGCAGCGGCGCGATCAAGAAGGACGGCACGCGAGTCGCCCTCGACATCAAGTCCGGCTATCAGATTCTCTTCGGCAAGTACTCGAGCCAGGAGGTCACGCTCAACGGCGAGGAGTACCTCATCATGCGCGAAGACGAAGTGCTGGCTGTCGTCGGCGGCGGCCAGAAAAAGAAGAAGTAACAGATGTCCAAACAGATCACGTACGGCGACGAATCGCGGCAGGCTCTTCTTCGCGGCATCAACGGACTCGCGGACGCGGTGAAGGTCACGCTCGGCCCGAAGGGACGAAACGTCATTCTCGACAAGGCGTTCGGATCGCCGACCATCACCAAGGACGGCGTCACCGTTGCGAAGGAAATCGTCCTCAAGGACGCGCTCGACAACATGGGTGCGCAGATGGTCAAGGAAGTCGCGAGTCAGACTTCGGACATGGCCGGCGACGGCACGACGACGGCGACCGTTCTGGCGCAGGCGATCTACCGCGAGGGCGCGAAGAACGTCACGGCCGGCGCGAACCCGATGGCCGTCAAGCGCGGCATCGACCGGTCCGTCGAGGCGATAACCGCCGAGCTGAAGAAGATGTCGAAGCCGGTGTCGGGATCGATGATCGCGCAGGTCGGCACCATCTCCGCCAACCACGACGAGGCGATCGGCCGCATCATCGCCGAGGCGATGGACAAGGTCGGCAAGGACGGCGTCATCACGGTCGAGGAAGCCAAGGGCATGGACACCTCGCTCGACGTCGTCGAGGGCATGCAGTTCGATCGCGGGTACCTGTCGGCCTACTTCATCACCGATCCCGAGCGGATGGAAGTCGTGCTGGAGAACGCCTTCATCCTCATCCACGAGAAGCGCCTGAGCGTCCTGAAGGATCTGCTGCCGCTGCTCGAACTGGTCGCCCGCGCCGGCCGTCCCCTGCTGATCGTCGCGGAGGACATCGAGAGCGAGGCGCTGGCGACGCTGGTCGTCAACAAGCTGCGCGGCACGATTCAGGCTGCCGCCGTCAAAGCGCCCGGGTACGGCGATCGCCGGAAGGCGATGCTCGAAGACCTGGCCGTCCTGACCGGCGGCAAGGCGATCACCGAGGACCTCGGGGTGACACTCGAGAGCGTGACGCTCGAGGACCTCGGTCAAGCCAAGCGCGTCACCATCGACAAGGACAACACGACGATCGTCGAAGGCGCCGGCAGCAAGGCGTCGATCGAAGGGCGCGTCGCGCAGCTGCGGGCGCAGGTCGCGGACACGACGTCGGACTACGACCGCGAAAAGCTGCAGGAACGGCTCGCAAAGCTGGTCGGCGGCGTCGCGATCATCAAGGTCGGCGCCGCGACCGAATCCGAGCTGAAAGAGAAGAAAGCGCGCGTAGAGGACGCCATGCACGCCACCAAGGCGGCAGTCGACGAAGGCATCGTCGCGGGAGGCGGTGTCGCGCTGCTCCGCGCCGCCAGGGTGCTCCGCGAGCTGAAGCTGGCCGGCGACGAGCAGTTGGGCGTCGCCATTCTCCGGCGGGCCATCGAGGAGCCGATGCGGTGGATCGCCACCAACGCGGGGCACGAGGGTTCCATCGTCGTGCAGAAAGTCCGCGATATGAAGGACACCGAAGGCTTCAACGCGCTGACCGACACC
>DASQHH010000041.1:0-3749 GCA_035632195.1 Vicinamibacterales bacterium | reverse complement strand
CCCCGGTCAAATCCGTCCGCGCCCCGCAGAGGGACGCGAACCCGAGCTGAAGCAGCCGACCATCCGGGAGTACAAGCCCAAGTCCACGCTCGTCGTGCCCGCGCATCCGGTGCCGCGCGCGAAGTTCCCCGTCATCGACATCCACAGCCACCAGCCGACGCCCATTTCCGTCGCCGAATTCGACAAGGTGATCAAGGGGATGGACGAGAACAACCTGCGCGTGCTGGTCAACCTGAGCGGCGCCTCGGGCGACACGCTGCGGCGCGGCATCGAGGCGATTCGATCCAATCCGCACCGCGACCGCATGGTGCTGTTCGCGAACGTCGACTTCAGCCGCGTCGGCCCGGGCTGGGGCCCCAAGGCCGCCGCGCGGTTAGAGTCCGACATCAAGGCCGGCGCGATGGGGCTGAAGGTGTTCAAGGACCTCGGCATGTTCGATCGGAAAACGGACGGCTCGCGTCTCCGCGTCGATGATCCGGAAATCGATCCCGTGTGGGAGAAGTGTGCGCAGTTGAACGTCCCCGTGCTCATTCACATCGCCGAGCCGCAGGCGTTTTTCGACCCGCTGGATTTCACGAACGAGCGCTGGCTCGAGCTCGCGCTGTATCCCGATCGCCGCCATCAGACCGGTGTCCGGTTCGAGGAGCTGATGACCGAGCGCAACAACATGGTCAAGAAGCACCCGAACACGAAGTTCATCCTCGCGCACTTCGGCTGGCACGCCAACGATCTCGCGCGCGCGGGCAAGCTGCTCGACGAGAACCCCAACGTCTACTTCGACGTCGCCGCTGTTTTGTATGACTTCGGACGCCAGCCGCGCGCCGCGCACGAATTCTTCGTCAAGTACCAGGACCGGATTCTCTTCGGCAAGGACAGCTACCAGCCTGACGAGTACCCGTATTACTGGCGCGTCTTCGAGACCAACGACGAGTACTTCGACTACTACCGCGACTATCACGCGTTCTGGAAGTTGTACGGCATCGGATTGCCCGATCAGGTGCTTCGGAAGCTCTACTATCAGAACGCGCTGAAGCTCGTGCCGACGATCCCGCATCCTGGATTTGCGGATTAGAGTGGGCGGCTTGCCTCGCCGAAGCCCAAAGAGCGACACGCGGGCTCATCTCTTGCTATAACGCTGAGCATGTCTTCCTATCTCGTCACCGGCGGCGCGGGGTTCATCGGCTCGCATCTCACTGAAGAGCTCGTCCGACGCGGCCACCGCGTCCGCGTCGCGGACAGTTTCATCACCGGCAAGCGCCGCAACCTCGAGCACATACCGGGCGTCGAGGTGGTCGAAGGCGACCTCGCGGAGATGGACGTCGCCGCCCGCGCCGTCGCGGGGATGGAGTACGTCCTGCACCAGGCGGCGATTCCGTCGGTGCCGCGTTCGGTCAAGGATCCGGTCACGTCGAACCGCGCGAACATCGACGCGTCAGTCAACGTGCTCGTCGCCGCGCGTGATGCGGGTGTCAAGCGTCTCGTCTACGCGGGTTCGTCGTCTGCGTACGGCGACACCCCGACGCTGCCGAAGCGGGAGGACATGCCGACGAATCCGCTGTCCCCTTACGCGCTGCAGAAGCTCGTGGCGGAGCAGTACTGCCAGATGTTCACGCGGCTGTACGGGCTCGAGACCGTGACCATCCGTTACTTCAACGTGTTCGGTCCGCGGCAGGATCCCGGATCGCCGTACTCGGGCGTGATCTCGCTGTTCTCGACCGCCCTGCTCGACGGCCGGCAGCCGACGATCTATGGCGACGGCGAGCAGACGCGCGATTTCACCTACGTCGCCAACGTCGTCGACGGCGTGCTGCGGGCGTGCGAAGCGCCCGGAGCGTCGGGCGAGGTGATCAACGTCGCGTGCGGGACGCGCATTTCACTCAATATGCTGCTCTCGACGCTGAACGGCATCGTCGGGAGCGACGTCAGGGCGGTCTACAAAGAGTCGCGCGCGGGAGACGTGCGCGATTCGCAGGCGGACATCACGAAGGCGAAGAGGCTGCTCGGCTACACGCCGCTCGTCGACCTCGAGGCCGGTCTGCGACACACCCTCGCGTGGTGCCGTTCAGAAGCATCAGTCAGAAGCATCAGGGTCTGAGGCGACTCTGAGGCGACTCTGAGGTGGCTCTGACACGTGTCTGAGACGCCTCAGACACCCTTCGCATCGGTCAATTTCAGCCTGGTAAGCATCGCGCCCCCTGGGCAGAAAGTTCCGACTTCAGAGTCACGCCTCGCGGATTCCCTTGGTTTTTAGCGCGCCAATGCTGAGCCCGCAAATTGCTAGCGTTGTCGGCGGAACGACGATGCCGTATCCCGCGCGATTCTACGTCCCCGGCTTGAGCGTTCACGTCATCAAGAGAGGACATAACCGCCAGAATGTGTTTCGGGACGACGGCGACCGGTTGATGTTTCTCCGAATCCTGCGGGACGCTGCGATTGAATACGGAACCGCGGTTCACGGATTCGTGCTCATGGATACGCACTACCATGCGCGGGGGACGCCGGGCCATGCTGAGGCCCTTCCGAACACCATGAAGGCGGTCGGCGAGAAGTACTCGAGCTATTTCAATCGAAAGTACCGCCGCATCGGGACACCGTGGTCCGGCAGGCCCCGTGTGATTCCGATCGAGTCCGCACAATACTGGCTGACGTGCCTGCGCTACATCGAGCAAAACCCTGTGCGTGCCGGCATGGTGAAAGCGCCGCAGGACTACCGCTGGTCCAGCTATCGTGCGCATGCATTAGTCGAGGAGATGCCGTGGCTCGCCCCTCACGCCATCTTGAACGACCTCGGAAGCACGCCGGAGGAACGATGCGCCGTCTATCGCGCATTGTGCGAGAAGACGCTGGGCGATGACGAACTCATCGATTTGCGGCATCAGCCGCAGCGTTTGCGCTCGAAAGGCGAACCCAGCGGGTTGCTCGCGGCAGCGGTTTGAGCCTCCCGCAGGCATACGCCTCAGAGTCGCCTCAGAGTCCGCCTCAGAGGCGCCTCAGAGGCGCCTCAGAGTCAGAGTCACCTCAGAGTCGCCTCAGACCCTTACTCGACGCTACTCGACGCGGAGCGCTTTGGTCGGATCGAGCCGCGACGCGCGCCGCGCAGGGATGTACGCCGCAAGCGACGTGACCGCGAGCACGATCGGGATCACGATGACGAGCGACATGATGTCGCGCTGTTCGTTGCCCGAAGGAAACGCGGACCGCAGCAGCGCGCCGGCACCGACGCTGGCGGCGAGGCCCAGCAGGAGACCGACCGCCGCGAGCACGACGCCCTGACGGATGACGAGCCGCAGCACGGCGCCACGGTCGGCGCCGATCGCCATCCGGATGCCAATGTCCCGCGTGCGCCGGCTCACGGCATATGCGACCAGGCCGTAGAGCCCGACGATGGCGAGGCCGAGTCCCATGATGCCAAGGGACGCGACCGTGCCGATCAGCACGTCGAACACCCGCGTCGCCCGCATCTGATACAGCGCATCCATCGTCCGGACGTTGAAGATCGGCATGTTGACGTCGAGGCGATGCACGACGTCGCGCAGCGGCCCGGTGAGCGCCCCCGGATCGCCGGCGGACCGCGCGACGATGGCCATTCGCGTCGCCGGCCGCTGCCGGTACGGGAAGTAGATGAACTCGGTCGGCGGCTCCGCGATGAAGATGTACTTGCTCAGCTTCGCGAGCCCGACGACCTCGGCCCACGCGTCCTGATTCGCAATCTTGACGCGCTTGCCAATCGGATCCTGGCCCGGCCAGTA
>DASQHH010000040.1:0-2672 GCA_035632195.1 Vicinamibacterales bacterium | reverse complement strand
GGACGGTCGAAGACGACGAGATACTTGCCGCCGTGCGCGACCGCGTGCGAGGCGGTGGCCTGCGTCTCTTCGTGCCACGTCTTGCCGTGGATGATCGACGTGCAGCCCGCCTCGGCATAGCGGCGGACGTTCTTCCACACGTTGAGCACCGATCCGCACGTCAACGAGAAGCTCCGCGCGATGGGCGTGAAGTTCCTCAGCGACGACGCGTCCGGCGTCGATCGCCTGACGCCGTCGGACGTCGTGATTCTCCCGGCGTTCGGCGTGACGGTCGCCATGCTCGAGACGCTGGAGAAGCGCGGCTGCACCCTCATCGACACGACGTGCGGCTCGGTCCTCAACGTCTGGAAGAACGTCCGCCGCTACGCCGAGGCCGGCTGCACGTCGATCATCCACGGCAAGACGTGGCACGAGGAGACGCAGGCGACGGCATCGCACGCGGTCGCCCACGGCGGCAAGTATCTCGTCGTGTTCGATCGCCCCGAGACGCAGATCGTCTGCGACTACATCGGCGGCCGGGGCGACCGCGCGGCGTTCATCGCGAAGTTCGCCAAGGCGGCGTCGCCGGGGTTCGACCCCGACCGCGACCTGCAGCGCGTCGGCCTCGCCAACCAGACGACGATGCTGATGACCGAGTCGCTGGAGATCGGCGAGATGCTGCGCGTGGCGATGCTCGAACGCTACGGCGAGGCGGCGCTCGCCGAGCGCTACCAGGCCTTCGACACGATCTGCAGCGCCACGCAGGACCGCCAGGATGCCGTCGTCGCGCTGCTGCGGGACAAGCCGGTCGATCTGATGCTCGTCATCGGCGGCTACAACAGCAGCAACACGGCAAACCTCGCGCGCATCTGCGCGGCGTCGCGGCCGACGTTCCACATCGCCGATCCGGAATGTCTCATCTCCGCGGACGCCATCCGTCACCGGCCCGTCGCGTCCAAGGGTGAGGTGACGACCGAAAGGTGGCTGCCGGCGCACCGGCCGGTCGTCGTCGGACTGACGTCTGGCGCGTCGACGCCCGATAATCTCGTCGGCGCTGCGATTGCGCGGATCGAGCAGTTTTGCAGCTAAAGCGCGAGCGGGTTCACGGTTAAAGGTTCAAGGTTCACGGTTACCGGTTCACGGGTTCTTGGGTTCTTGGTTCGGGTTCGGGTTCGGGTTCATGGTTCGAGTTCGGGTTCCGGATTTCCAGAACCCTGAACCCAAACCCAAACCCGAACCTGAACCCGAACCCGAGAACCCCGGAACCGTGAACCGTGAACCTTGAACCGTGAACCTTGAACCCTTCTCGGAGATCAGGAGCGACCATGAGCACCGGCGACTTCATCCGCAGCCAGCTCCTCGAGATCATCGAGTGGACCGACCCACCCCGCGACACGATCACGTTCCGCTATCCGGACGACGACCGCGAGATCAAGCGCGGCGCGAAGCTCGTCGTGCGCGAGTCGCAGGTGGCGCAGTTCGTCTACCTCGGGCAGTTCGCGGATCTCTACGGTCCGGGCACGCACACGCTGACGACGGACAACATTCCGGTGCTGACGCGGCTGCGCGGGTGGAAGTACGGGTTCGAATCGCCGTTCAAGGCGGACGTCTATTTCGTCCAGACGCGCACGTTCACCGGCAACAAGTGGGGGACGTCCAACCCGGTGATGGTGCGCGACGCTGACCTCGGCGTCGTCCGGCTCCGGGCGTTCGGGATGTACGACTTCCGCGTGAAGGACGCGCAGCAATTCCTGCGCGCGGTCGCGGGCGTGGACGACCACTTCAGCCTCGACCAGTTCACCGACGTCATGCGCGCGCGCATCGTCAGCGTGGTGACGGAGGCGCTCGCGGCGAGCCACATTCCGGCCGTGGACATCGCCTCGCGCTACAAGGAAGTCGGCGACGCGCTGCTGCCCGTCGTCAACCCGTACTTCGGGACGCAGTACGGCATCGAGGTGTCGGCGTTCGTGCTCGAGAACGTGTCGGTGCCGCGAGAGGTCGAAGAGGCGATGGACAAGAAGTCGAGCATGTCGGCCATCGGCAAGATGAACGACTACGTCAAGTTCCAGATGGCGCAGTCGCTCGGCCAGTCCGGAGCCGCGGGCGTCGCAGGGCCGGGTGACGCGGTCGGCATCGCGAAGCTCGGCGCGGAAATGGCGATCGGCGCCGGCATCGCGCAGCAGTTCCTGCCGCGCGGGTTCGGCGCTTCAGGACTCGCCGGCGCGCCGGCAGCGACGGCAACTGCCGCGGGCACCGACGTCCTCACGCCGGCAGACGCCGCTGCCCTTCTGAAGGTCAGCGAGGCGGACGTCGTCGCGAGCCTCGACAAGGGCGATCTCAAGGGCAAGAAGATCGGCGGCCAGTGGCGCGTCACGCGCTCGGCGATCGACGACTTTCTGCATTAGAAAACACGACGTGCGCCGCGCTGACGGCCGCCGCGCGCGTATGTGACGCGCTGACAGGGCTGCTTCGCGAATCCGTCTCCGGCCGCCGGGCCGCCCTGCGATGCCAAGAACAAGCGCTCGACGCCAGGTCCGTGACCTGGCTCGGAGTCTCAGGCTTCTCGGGCGGCCATGCGATGGTGAGCGGCGGCCTGCGAACGGATTCGCTGCGCAGCCCTGTCAGCGCGCCGTCAGGCGCGCGTAACAAGCGGACGTCGGCGCCGCGCTGCCGCCCTGCCTGCGTTCGCTTCG
>DASQHH010000039.1:0-2515 GCA_035632195.1 Vicinamibacterales bacterium | reverse complement strand
CATCAGGATCCGCGCTACTACCGGCGAGGCGAGGGTGGCCCTGCTTCGCGCGCCGCGTATGCCCTGTCGCGTTCGGCCGTCACGCGGTCGATGAGCGGGACACGGCAGTTCAACGTGTCGGAGTTTGCGGGCAACTTCGTGGCGGCTGGAGTCTCGAACCTGTACTATCCCGAAGCAAATCGCTCCGTCACTGGCACGCTGACGCGCTATGCAAGCCAGATGCTGATGGACGCGCTCGCGAACGAAATGAAGGAGTTCTGGCCCGACGTGCGTGCGCGTCTCCACCACAACTGAAAAACGGGCTCGGTGAAAGCGGTCTCCGACGAGATTCCCGAGACGCAGGGGCTGTATACTTTCTTCGCGTCCGCGGAAGAACTCAAGGAGCGATTTTGTGCAGAGCCGCATCATCGGTACGACCATGCCCGTTCTGGAATTCACCATGGAGCCCAACGAGGCGATCATTTCCGAGGCCGGAGAGCTCTCGTGGATGGGCAGCTCGATCCAACTCACCACACACACGCAGTTGGGCGGCGGCGGAGGGTTCCTCGGCGCGCTGAAGCGTGTGGCGGGCGGCGGCACATTGTTTATGACCGAATACCGCTCCGTGGGAGCGGCAGCAGAACTGGCGTTTGCCACGAAGCTTCCCGGCCATATCGTGCCGGTCGAAGTCGGTCCGGGACACGAGTTCATGATCCACCGGCACGGTTTCCTGTGCGGCACGTCGCAGATCCAGCTGAGTGTCGGCTTTCAGCAATCGCTCGGCGCGGGCGTCTTCGGCGGTTCCGGCTTTCTGTTGCAGCACCTGGCCGGGCAGGGCACCGCATGGCTGGAACTGTCCGGTGAACTCGTGACGAAAGACCTTCAGCCGGGGGAAACCCTTCGCGTCCATCCTGGTCACGTCGGAGCGTTTCAGTCGAGTGTGTCCTTTCAGATCACGACGGTCCCCGGCATCAAGAACCTGATTTTCGGCGGCGACGGCATCTTCCTCGCGGCCCTCACGGGGCCGGGACGTGTCTGGCTGCAGACGTTGCCGATTGCGAAGCTCGCCCATAGCCTGGCGGAGTACATGCCGCGGCCTTCGGCGCAGACGGTCGAAGGCGGCGTCGTCGGCGGGATAGTCGGTTCGATTCTCGGGGGACGATAGCGTGCGGATCGGTAACGTCGCGCTCGACTCGCCATACGCGATCGCGCCGATGGCAGGCATGACGGACACGGCCTTCCGCCGCCTCGTCAAGCGGCACGGCGGCTGCGGCCTCGTCGTTACCGAGATGGTGAGCTCGGAAGGATTGATCCGCGGGGTCGATCGCACGCTCGAGTTCGCCGAATACACAGAGGAAGAGCGGCCGATCTCCATCCAGATCTTCGGCGGCGATCCGGAGAAGATGGCCGCCGCCGCGCAGATCGTCGAAGGCATGGGCGCCGACATCGTCGACGTCAACATGGGATGCCCGGTGCCGAAGATTGCGAAGCACAACGCGGGCTGCAGCCTGATGCGCGAACCGGAGCACGCCGCGACGGTCATTGCGGCGATGGCGAAGGCCGTGAAGATTCCGGTCACCGTCAAGATGCGCGCGGGATGGAACGATGCGCAGCGCAACGCACCGGAGCTGGCGAAGCGCGTCGAGGACGCTGGCGCCGCGGCCGTGGCCGTCCACGGACGGACGGCTGCGCAGAGCTATACGGGCACAGCGGACTGGGAGATTGTTGCAGCGATAGCCGATCAGCTGACGATTCCCGTATTCGGCAGCGGCGACTGCGTCGAGCCCGGACAGATCGTCGACCGCATGAAGGCCGGCGTCGAAGGCGTGCTCGTCGGGCGCGGCGTGCTGCGGAACCCGTGGATCCTCGCGCAGGCGGTGGACCTCGCGGCCGGCCGTCCGGCGCGCGAGGCGACGCTCGAGGATCGCGGGCGGTTCCTCTTCGACTACATCGAGCTGCTCTTGCACGAACGCGTCGACCCCGATCGGGCCCAGACGCACGACCGCTGGGTCATCAACAAGATCCGCGCCCTCGCCGGTTACTTCACCAAAGGCATCGAGGGCGGCGCGCAGCTGCGCGCCGCCATCAACTCTGCCGAGTCTCTCGACATGCTTCGGGCGTCGATCGTGTCGTTCTATGGCGAGGCGGCGGAGGTGGTGTAGCGCAGTCCGCCGTCGTTCCTCCGCCCTGCAGCTCCGCGACATCGTCCAACGAAATACCGAACCCGGCGCGAGCCTCCGAATCCAGCGCGTCAATCGACCAGTTCGCACGCATGAGCCCGTGGCTGCTGTGCCGCTGCGACGCGAGCAGGTAATGGCCGAGCTCGTGCGCCAGGGCGCGGCCGAGGATCCGCGCGACCAGTGCGTCGTGCCGCCGCAAGGGCAGATCGCGGCCCGATGCCACCGCGTCGAGCAATCGGATGGCGGTAGTCCGTGAAATGAAGATCACCGGTTCAGGATTGCCCTCGCCCCGGAAATGAATCCAGCCGATCGGCTCGACCGCCGACGCGCCGGCCTCACCGTCGTCGACGACCACG
>DASQHH010000038.1:0-3116 GCA_035632195.1 Vicinamibacterales bacterium | reverse complement strand
CATCGTCAGCTGCCCGATCCGGTCCTGAGGCGAAAAGCTCGACGCGCCCTTTTCCATCGTCAGCCGCTCGGGCTTGTAGCTGAGGTTGGGCGACTCGGTGTTGACGATCGAGTAGTCGTTGCCGCGGCGCAGCTCCACCGTCACCTCGCCGGTGATGGGCGGCGCAATCCAGCGCTGCGCGGCGTCGCGGAGCATCAGCGCCTGCGAGTCGAACCAGCGTCCCTGATAGAGCAGCCGGCCGAGACGGCGCCCGTGGTCCCGGTACTGTTCGATGGTGTCCTCGTTGTGGATGCCGGTGATCAGACGCTCGTAGCCGATGTGGAGCAGCGCCAACCCGGGCGCTTCGTAGATGCCGCGGCTCTTGGCTTCGATGATGCGGTTCTCGATTTGATCGCTCATGCCGAGACCGTGGCGTCCGCCGATCCGGTTTGCTTCCATGACGACGGCGACCGGGTCCGTGAACGGCATGCCGTTGATCGCGACCGGCTGTCCCTGGTCGAACGCCAACACCACGGTCTCCGGATCCACGCGGACCTCCGGCTTCCAGAACGCGACGCCCATGATCGGCTCGACGATCGTGATGCCGGTGTTCAGCTGCTCGAGGTCTTTGGCTTCGTGCGTCGCGCCGAGCATGTTCGAGTCGGTCGAGTACGCCTTCTCGGTGCTCATGCGGTACGCGAGGCCGGCGCGCTGCATGTACTCGGACATTTCCCTTCGTCCGCCGAGCTCGTCGATGAACCGCTGGTCCAGCCACGGCTTGTAGATGCGCAGGTCCGGATTGGCGAGCAGCCCGTAGCGGTAGAAACGCTCGATATCGTTGCCCTTGAACGTGGACCCGTCGCCCCAGATGGAGACGCCGTCCTCCTTCATGGCATTGACGAGCATGGTGCCGGTGACCGCGCGGCCGAGCGGCGTGGTGTTGAAGTAGGCGACGCCGGCCGTCGAGATGTGGAACGCGCCGCACTGCAGCGCGGCGATGCCTTCCATCGCGAGTTGCTTGCGGCAGTCCACGAGCCTCGCCTTTTCGGCGCCGTACTGCAGCGCGCGTCGCGGGATGTCGTCGTAGTCCGGTTCGTCGGGCTGACCGAGGTTGGCGGTATAGGCGTACGGGATCGCGCCCTTGCCGCGCATCCAGTGCAGCGCGGCGCTCGTGTCGAGTCCGCCCGAAAACGCGATCCCTACCTTCTCACCCTTCGGAAGCGATTCGAGAATGTGGCCCAACGATTACTTGACCTCGACGAGCTCGAGGGCTTCCTTGCTCGGACCCTCAATCATGACGGCGCGCGTGTCGCCGAGTGTGTGGGGCTGCTCGAGGAACTTCACGTTCTCGGCGCGCAGCTTGGCGACCCACGCGTCGAGATTGGCGACGCTCAGCCCGATGTGATCCGCGAGGTGTCCGCGCGTGCTGACGAGCGGCTGGTTCGCGTTGTTCATGTAGCCGCCCATCGAGACGTCCCCGAAGACGAGCGGGATCTGCGGCGAGCGGTACATGCCGTCGACGTCGAGCGCCGGGAACGTTTTGTCGGGCGTCCGCGGGACCTTGCAGTTCGCCTCCGTCCTCGGCTCCGCCGGCGCTGCGCCCCGGCGGCCCTGCGGCGGCGCCACGTTCAGGTGCTTCTCGTACCAGAGCTGCGCGCAGAACGGATCCTCGTGATAGAAGTGCACGTGATTGAAGCGCTCGGCGGGCATGTCGCCCTGCACTTCGATCATCGCGTCGTCCGGGCCGCGGATGTACGCGAAGCCCGCGCCGCCCCGCGGCTTCACGTTGTCCCTCTTGGCTTCTTCGACCCCCGCGCGGGTGAGACCGAGGAGACCGCCGGTGCCCGGGTACGTGTCGCTGTTGATGTTGACCGTCGGCAGCTCGTCGCGTCCCGTGTAGAGCGGCAGCAGCGTCACGCCCAGGTCGCGCAGCCGCGCCATCGTCTCGCGCTCGTGCAGGACGTGCCAGCCGAAGTGCCATACGGCGGTCTGCGGCTGCGTCGCCGGCGGCTGGTCCACCTTGTTGAAGAGGATCAGAACGTTGTTCGGCGCCTTCAGCGCCGGCTGGCCGCCCCACGTCACCTTCGAATTGACCGGAAACGCCCTGACGTACCAGTCGATCGCCTTCTCCGGGTTCGTTGAGTTGAGGTGCAGATGGTGGAATCCCGGCGTCGGCAGCGCGCCGGTCTGTGCGCGGGGATTGATCGAAATCGCCAGTGCCACGGCGACCACGGACAGCGTCGTTTTCATCTACAGGCTCCGTCAGGAAAGACGGTATTGTATCGCCATGCTGACGAGACGGGAATTGGGAGGGCTCGTGATGGCCGGGCTCGCGGCGCCGAAGCTCGCGCAGGATTCCGGGGAGCGAAGGCGGGCGTACCACTACGTCCACCTCGACGTCTTCACCGATACTCGGCTGGCCGGCAACCAGCTGCTCGTCTTCACCGATCCGGCGGGGCTTGACGTCGCGACGATGCACGCGATGACGCGCGAGTCGAACTACTCGGAGTGCACCTTCGTCTTTCCGGCGGAAGCCGCGGGCACGGACTACCGGGTCCGGATCTTCACCCGCGGCGGCGAGACGCCGTTCGCCGGCCATCCGACGATTGGATCGGCGTTCGCGCTGGCGCACTCCGGCGTCATCAAGCCTGAAACCGCGCGAACCGTCTTCGGCCTCGGCGCAGGACCGACGCCGCTCGACCTCGAGTGGACGGGCGGCGCGCTCACCTTCGCGTGGATGACGCAGCAGCCGCCCTCGTTTGGTAAGAGCATCGCTAACGGCGGCGCGCTTGCGGCGGCGATCGGGCTGTCGGCCGAGGACCTCGCACGGCTGAAGCCTCGAGCTCCGACGGCAACGGAGCCGCCGGCGGGACAGGAGGTCAACTGCGGCTCGACCTTCTTCATCGTCCCGATCGCGACGCGCAAGGCGGTCGACGCTGCCGTGCTCGACCGCGGGAAACTGGACGCGCTGTTCAGCGCGGCCGGGCTGCAGCGGCGCGGCATCTATATCTTCACGACGGAGCGCGGGGCTGACGATGCGACGGCGTACAGCCGTCTGCTCGGGGGCGCCGGCGCGCTGGAGGATCCGGCGACGGGATCGGCCGCTGGTCCCGCTGGCTGCTTTATGGCGAAATACG
>DASQHH010000037.1:0-6075 GCA_035632195.1 Vicinamibacterales bacterium | reverse complement strand
CGCTGTCGGCAGCGCGTCAGCCCGCGTAACTGCTTGTAATCAAACGTAACAAATCTTCGCGGACGAAACGGACCGGTCACAGCGTTCGTATACCCAGACAGGTCCATGTCGAAATCCGTGTCGCCGCGCGTCCTCGTTGTCGAGGACGAGCCGAACATCCGCGAGCTGGTGTGCCTGCATCTCGGCCTCGAGGGCTACGAGTGCGAAGGGCTGGGCGACGGGCACAAGGCGGTCGAACGGGCCGAGCGCGAGCGGTTCGACCTGCTGGTCCTCGACGTGATGATTCCCGGCGTCGATGGCCTGGCGGTGTGCCGGGCCGTCCGCGGCGGCCACACGAACCGCGATGTGCCGATCCTGATCCTGACGGCGCGGACCGAGGAGTCGGACAAGGTCCTCGGGCTCGAGAGCGGCGCCGACGACTACCTGACCAAGCCGTTCGGCGTGCGGGAGCTGATCGCGCGCGCCCGCGCGCTGCTGCGGCGTCCGCGGCTCCCGGCGTCCGGCAACGGCGACGCGGCGAAGGCGGCAGCCACCGGCGCCGCCACCGATCCGCCGGTTCGCGTCCACGACGTCGAGATCGATCCTGCGCGGCGCCGCGTGCGCATCGCGGGCAAGGACATCGAGCTGACCGATCAGGAATTCCGGCTGCTGTACCTGCTCGCGACCCACGCAGGGATCGTCTTCAGCCGAGAAGCGCTGCTCGCGCGCATCTGGCGCGGCGACACGTTCGTGACCGTCCGCAGCGTCGACACGCTGGTCAAACGACTGCGACGCCGCATCGAAGCGAACCCGGCGCATCCGCGTTTTCTCCTCACGGTCTGGGGCGTCGGCTACAAATTCGCTGACGTGTAGCGTCCTCACCTCAACCGTATCGAAGACAGTCGCAGTCTTCGTGCTAGAATTTGGAAGCATTTCCGCGTCTCCCCGCGGAAATCCCTCCGACAATTTTTGACGTCCGGTCCGGCGCGCGCCGGAGCCTACAGGAGTGTTACGTGCCTGCACGCAAGTGGTCCCGTCGATCGGTTGCCGCCGCGGCTGTTGCGGTCGTTCTCGCGCTTATCGGCACCGTCTTCCTGATTCGCGCGCGCGGCGCCGCCGAGACGGCGCAAGTGCCGTTCTCGGATCTGCTGAGCGACGTCGATCGCGGCGCAGTCGCCGCAGTGACCGTCGTCGGCGACACGCTCGAGTTCGCGCGCAAGGACGGCCGCCAACTCCGCACGACGGCGCCCGCGAACTATGTGACCGCAAACCCCTCCTTCGTCACGTCGCTCGCGAGCCGCGGCATCCGGCTGGACGTGCGTAATTCGGCAGAGCCGGCGGCGTACAGCTACGGCGCCGTCCTGCTCGGCGTCGCCTTCATCGGTTTGATCGGCTTTCTGCTGTACCGCGTCTCCAGCGGACGGATCCCGGCGCTCGAGAGCAAAACGCGCGAGGCGGGGCCGGAGTCGACGACCGTGACGTTTGCCGACGTGGCCGGCGTCGACGAGGCGAAGGAGGAAGTGAAGGAGATCGTCGACTTTCTCCGTGAGCCGGAGCGCTTTTCCGCGATCGGCGGACGCATCCCGAAGGGCGTGCTGCTCGTGGGTCCGCCCGGAACCGGCAAGACGCTGCTCGCGCGGTCGATCGCCGGCGAAGCGGGCGTGCCGTTCCTGTTCGCGAGCGGCTCGGACTTCGTCGAGATGTATGCCGGCGGCGGCGCGTCGCGGATCCGCAAGCTGTTTCGCGCCGCCCGCCGCCACCCCTCCTGCATCGTCTTCATCGACGAGCTCGACGCCGTCGGACGCAGCCGCGGCGGCAACTCGCTCAGCCACGAAGAGCGCGAGCAGACGCTGAATCAGCTGCTCGTCGAGATGGACGGCTTCGCGCCGAACCTCGGGCTCGTGGTCGTCGCGGCGACCAATCGTCCGGACATTCTCGATCCCGCGCTGCTGCGTCCCGGCCGCTTCGACCGTCAGGTGACCGTCGGTGCACCAGACCTCAGAGGACGCGAAGAGATCCTCCGCATCCACGCGAAGCGTGTGCAGCTCGACGCCGGCGTCGATCTCAGGACCGTGGCGCGCGGGACGCCCGGCTTCTCGGGTGCCGACCTCGCGAACCTGATGAATGAGGCGGCGCTGTTCGCGGTCCGCAGCGGGCGATCCGTGGTCACGAACGGGGACCTCGACGCCGCGCGCGACAAGGTGCTGATGGGCGCCGAGCGCAAATCGCTGACGATGAGCGAGCATGACCGCGTGACCTGCGCGTACCACGAGTCGGGCCACGCCGTCGTCGCCGCGCTGCTGCCGGACGCCGATCCGCTCCACAAGGTCACGATCGTCCCGCGCGGCCGCGCGCTCGGCGTGACGATGCAGCTGCCGGAAGGCGACCGCTACACGCATTCGCGCGAGTACCTCGAGGCGCAGATCGCGATCCTGATGGGCGGCCGCATCGCGGAAGAGATCTTCCTGCGCCAGATGACGAGCGGCGCCGGCAACGACATCGAGCGGGCGACCGACATCGCGCGCCGCATGGTGTGCGAATTCGGCATGTCGCAGCTGGGACCGCTGGCCTACCGCGCAGCCGGCAGTCCGTGGGATGCCGACCGCAGCGCGGGCATCAGCGAGGCAACGGCGCAGCGCGTGGACGAAGAAGTGCGGCAGCTGGTGATGAACGGCTACGAGACCGCGCGCCAGATCATCGCGAAGAACCGCGGCGCCGTTCGCGCGCTGGCCGAAGAACTGCTCGTTGTCGAGTCGCTCGACGCGGACGGGATCAAGGAAGTCATCGCTAGGGCAGCCTGAGGCGGCAACGGAGCGCTTAGCCGAGCGTCTTGATCGCCTCCGCCGCCGGAGACTCCGGCCAGACCGGCGCCGGGCGGGCGACGAAACCCGCGTGCGCGAGCCGGCTCTGGAACAGCGCGGTTTCTGAAGCCCAGAATGCCAGCTTCGTCCACAGGCGCGCGAGCACGTACAGCTGGCCCAGACCGAACGCAGCCCACATCGACAGTCCAGCGCCGCCCACTCCCGGCGCAACCAATGCGTACGCCGCGATCACTGCCGCGAAGGTGAGAAAATTGACCGCAAATAACGTCACTGCCGCAGCGCAGTTGCGCTGGATGAAACCGATCGCGGCGCTGATGGCGCCGAGCGCGCTCCGCCGGTCCTCGACGACCGCGCGAACCTTGGCGTAGTCGAAGATCACCGCGCAGGAGCAGAGGACGACTCCGAAAACGAGATACAGCAAGGCGCGCGCGAAGAACGCCGTCCGCTCGACGCTGACGTCATGGATCATCCCGAAATACAGGTCGCCGAACAGCCAGCTGTGCATCGGCCCGAACAGGAAGGCGTAGACGAGCCATTGCACGGCGCCGAGGCGGAGGAAGCGGAAGAAGAAGACTCCGGACGCCGAGAAGAACCCGTACGCGTGCGTCGGCCGATCCCGCGCGTACCGGTCGATGATTCCGCCGGCGACGAACAGCCACAGAAAGATGTACGCGCCTGCGGCGCCGACGATGACCACGGGCCGCGTCGTGTCGTCGATGAAGGCGCTCAGGTTGTCGAGGACGGCGCCGACGCCGACGACCGTGGGTTTCAGGGTCACGCCGAGGCCGGTCGCCTGCTCGCGGAATTCCTGCAGCCACTCGAGATTGACGCCGCTCGCCGCGGTGTCCGCGGCCATGCTGGCGCCGAGGTGGTCGCTGATCATCCCCCGGAGAACGATCGCGAGGGGCAGGCTGACCGCGAACGTCAGCATCCACACGCCGACGAGCACCAGCGGCGCGCGACTGACGCGGGCGGCGCCGTCACGGAATGCGGAGAGCGCACTCACACGAGTGCCGCCCACGACAGCAGGCAGTCCTGCAGCCACACCATCCATTTGAGCGACCACTTCGTGGCCGCGCGGCCGCCCTGCGGCTCGGTCGTCCGGGAATTGTTCGTCCAGTTGACGTCGAGCAGCAGCACGCGATCAGGATCGACCTCGGCCGACACGGCCCGCGCCGGCCGCTCGTACGTATACAACTTCCATCGGTCGCGCCCGTCCCAGTGCTCCACGACGCGCTCGCCGCCGGCGAACGTCGTGGCGACATCGACGGGAAAGATCGCCTCGCCGTATCGGCGCACGACGACCGTGGTTCGCGTCTGTCCGCCGTCAATACTGGCAGGGCTGATCGGACTGTTTCGCAGATCCTGGACGCCGTAGTCGAACACATTCGCGCTGCGGTAGACCTGATCGAAGAAGGGCGTCAGATCGCGTCCCGACTCGGCGTTCGCCGTCTCGAAGAAGTCGCTCGGCGTCGGGTGTCTGAACTTCCATTTCGAGAAATGCGCCGCCAGAATGCGCTGGAGCGCGGGCCATCCGAGCCAGCGCTCCATCGTGTTCAGCCACAGCGCCGTCTTGCTGTACGTGATGCCGCCGGTCGAGGAGGGGTCATAGCGGAACGACGGCGTCGACTGCGCGTCGCGCTTAGCCACGAAGCGATAGCTGGCCAGGCCGTTCTCGTCGACCTCGCGCGAAAGGGGCATGTCGCGGAACACGTACGGGACGAAGCCGCCGAAGTAGCGCTGCTCGAGGAAGTCGGGCGTCGACGCGGCCGCGAGCGCGCGTGCCGTCGAGAACTGGTTGAGGCCCTCGTCCATCCATGCGTCCTCGAACTCGTTGTTGCCGACGATGCCGTACCAGAATTGATGGCCGGCTTCGTGGACGGTAACGGCCTCCGGCCGCGAGACCAGCCGCGGCGCGAGCCAGCGCGTGCCCGACGTGAACAGCGTCGGATACTCCATCCCGCCTGAGCCGCTCTGAAACGCGGGATCGACGATCGTGATGTGTCCGTACGGGTAAGCGCCGTACCACTCGCCGTAGTACTTCAGCGCCGTTCGAGTCGCGTCGAAATGGCGGTCGGCCTGTCCGAGGTGCTCCGGCTGGAGCAGCAGGCGCATCGTGACCGGCGGCAGCGAGGGATGCGTGAACTGGGCGACCCGCTCGACGAAGTCGGGGCTCGTCGTCCACGCGAAATCGTGCACATCGTCCTGATAGAAATGGTGCGTCGTGCCGGCGCCGGCGTCCCGGTGGTCCCGCTCGACTCCCGTCGCGCCGACCGGCCATCCGCTCGGCACCGTCAACGAAACGTCGTAGGTGCCGTAGTCGGAGAAGAACTCCGTCGATGCGTGGAACTGGTGGCAGTTCCACCCTTCGTCCTGCAGAACGCCGAGCTTCGGAAACCACTGCGCGATGAAGTAGAAATTGCCGATCACGCCGGTGCGGTCGAACGTTCGCGGCACGTGCGCGGTCCAGTCGACCTGAATCATTGCGGACCCGCCGGGGCCGATGGGCTGCGGGAGCGGGACCGCCATCACTGTCCGGTCGCCGTCGTTGCCGTCGTCAGGCGCGATGAAATGCTGCGAGGCCGTGACGTCCGCCCCGTTCAGGCGGATGGACGTCACGTCGATCCGCGACCGGTCGGCATCGGGCGCTCCGCTGCGGCGGCCGGCGAGTGCTGCCTCCCGCATGAACGTCGATCGGTCGTCCTTCCACGCGTTCCAGTACAGATGGAACTGCAATTCGGTCGCGGTGGTGCGGGTGATGTTGCGCCACGCGATCGTCTCCGTGCCCGCGATCGCGTGCGCCGGCGGATCGAGCCGCGCGTCGATCGTGTAGCTCGCGTTGCGCGGCGAAAGCGGCGGCGCGATAGAGCCGTCGGGACGCGGCGCGGTCTGCGCCGACGCCGTGGCGGTAGCGAGAACAACGGCGAACAGCGCGCGCCGCATGCGCCGGAATGCTACACCGAATGCGGCGGTCCATTAAGTCGCTTCGTGGCGCTCCGATACAGACCGGTCGCATGGCCGCGTTATAATCGCTCGCTTATGCCGGATATCAGAGTGCTGCACTTCGGGCTCGGCCCGATTGGAACCGCGATCGTCAAACAGGTCGCCGCGCGGCCAGGATTCAGGATCGTCGGCGCAGTCGACATCGATCCCGCCAAGAGCGGCCGCGACCTCGGCGACGTTGTCGGACTGCCGAAACGCCTCGGTGTGAAGGTCTCAAACGAACCGGCGAAGGCGCTGAAGTACACGAAGCCGGACGTCGCCATCCTGTGCA
>DASQHH010000036.1:0-2371 GCA_035632195.1 Vicinamibacterales bacterium | reverse complement strand
GGAGAGCGCGACGAGGACACGGCGTCCGTCGCGCAGCAGCGCGTGGCGTCGCACGATCTCGGACGTACGGGCAGCAAGTGGCGTCACGGTCAGTCCCGAACGACGAATGCCGAACCGGATCCTGGATCCAGGATCCGGTTCGTCATTCATCATTCGACATTCGTCAAGGACAGGCGAAGCGCAGAAATTGGTGCCGGTGCAGGGACTTGAACCCCGGACTCCGCGGATATGAGCCGCGTGCTCTAACCAACTGAGCTACACCGGCAGGAACCTCCGATTATATGACGAAAATGCAGTCCGCCTGGAGCACGAATCCGGTCTCACGCTCGGTCAGGACGTCCTCCCACGACACAAGCGTAAAGCCGAGGCCCTCGAGGCGTGCCAGCATGTCGCGGAAGAGCGTCGCGCCGCGATACAGCGCACGCAGCGACATCTCCATCTCGATCGCGGCGACGCGTGTCAGCGTCTCGCGCGCCCCGTCGAGGACCGGCGATTCGTAGCCCTGGACGTCGATCTTCAGGTAGAACGGTCCGCGGCGAAGCGGGTCCGGCAATTCGCCGACGAGCGCGTCGAGCGGACGGATCCGCACCGATTCGCGGCCTTCGTACTTGGACGCCGGAATCGTCTCGACGTGCAGCGGCTCCATCGGGAGCAGAGAACTGCTGACGGCGGTGCCAGAGATGTTGATCTCCGCCGTAGCTTCACAATCCCCGACGGCCGACTGGATGATGCGCCACTGACCGTCGTCCGCCGCGGCGGCCTTCAACGCATGAAACGACGCGGCGAGCGGCTCGAACGACACGATATCGCCACCGTAGCCGGACGCCCGGAGCTTCCGTCCGAAATCGCCGCCCGCGGCGCCGACGTCGAGCACGGTCTTGACCATTCCACGACGGATCGCCGCGAGACGTCGCGCATCGGCTGCGCCGACCGCGGGCGGCAGGTAGCGCACGACATCGAACCCGGCGGCCCGAACAATCGATCGCGGTCCCTTCAGCAGATCTCTCAGTGCCACGGACAACTCAGTCCACGAGCGCCGCGGCGAGCAGCGGAATCATCAGCTCGTGATGTCCGACGAGCGAGTAGCCCCGCCCGATGCCTGCAACGGGTCGCGTCACGACGTTCGTCTGCGGGCGGTACTGGCGCACGAAATCGAGATTCACGGTCGTGAGTCCCTCGAGCGACCGACCCGTGTTGCGCGCGAGGGCGACGGCCTTGAGAAAGACTTCGGGCAGCACGACCGCGGATCCGCAGTTGAGGTACACGCCGCGTTCGAGCCGCGCGACGTTTGAGACGAAATAGCGGAAATCGCGCAGGCTGCCTTCGCCGAGCGCAGCGCCCGAGGCATCGTTGTGCATGTGAATGATGTCGGTGCCAATCGCCACATGCACCGTGACCGGAACCTCGAGGCGCCCGGCGGCCGCGAGCACGCTGACGTTCGCGTACGGCGGCTGACGATGATGCAGATGCTCGACGACGGATTGACCGAACCCCAGACCGCGCGAGACGCCGTCGGTGACGATCGCGTTCAGCTCGCGGCCCGTTTCCTCGGCCATACCGAACCGCCCGGGGCCGAGCGCTTCGTCCACGTCTTCCGACGTCGCGCCGCTCAGAGCGAGTTCGAAGTCGTGGATCACGCCTGCGCCGTTCATCGCCAGCGCACAGATGTAGCCGCGCTCCATCAGGTCAATCAGGACTGGTGAGAGGCCTGTCTTGAGCACGTGGGCGCCGAGGCCCCAGATGATCCCGTGCCCGCCATCCCGGGCGGCGCGCAACGCGTGGACGATCACCTTGAAGTCCGCCGCGGCGAGAATCGACGGCAGCGAGTCCACGAATGCGCGGATGTCGCCCGCCTTGAACGGCGTCGCGAAGTCCTCCGCCTTCGCCTTGCTCTTCCTCGAGGCGAGGGGATACGTCTTGACGCCGGACAGATCAAACTCCTCATAGCGGAACTTCACGGCGACATTGTAGAGCGAACGTGCGATGCGAGTGACCGCGAATGGACCGCGCGTGCGAGCGGCGCACGACTACGATCCGAGGAGTCCGAGGGGGAAAGCCCGTCCGCCCAGCAGCGCAAGGAAGACCGCGAGCGAGCAGCGTGAGCGAGCCATCGGAGCGGAGCGAGCCGACGAAGCGACGAGCGAGCGACGATGCGGGGGAGTCCGAGGGGCAACGCCCCTGGGGTACTAAAGGATCAGCATCGCATCGCCGTACGAATAGAAGCGATACCGCGCCGCGACGGCCTCCCGGTACGCCGCCAGAACACGCTCGCGGCCGGCAAATGCCGCGACCAGCATCAGCAGCGACGATTTCGGCAGGTGGAAATTCGTCAGCAGCCCGTCCACCGCGCGGAACTCGTGGCCCGGATGGA
>DASQHH010000035.1:0-2215 GCA_035632195.1 Vicinamibacterales bacterium | reverse complement strand
CACGGACGTCCAGGCGACGACGCTCATCGCGCTCATGCTTGCCGGGTCGACCGGGTTTCGCGATCGGCTCATCCGCGGACACTTCGACCCCCTGCTTGCCGGGAAGCGATCTCGTTGCGGCATCGCGGCGGCGCACGCGGCGTTCTCGATCGTGCCGGGGCTGATGTTCTGGCTGCTCGTTGGCGGTCTCGAGATTCTGACGCATCCGCGACGCGTCGTTGCGTTTTCGGCGGGCGCGTTGACGGCGGTGACGTACATCTTGACTGTCGTTTGGACGGTTTCGCTGCTGCTCGGCCGGCACACGGGCGGCGTGTTGTGGATCTTTACCTTGTTTCTCCTGGCATCGGGCCACCGTCTCCACGAATTTCAGGAGGCGTACGGCACGTCGAGCGCCAGCTTCGCCGTCAGCGCCGCAGCGGCGCGGGCGGCCCTTGTGTGGCCGATTGCACTGCTGTCGAATGGCGGTCATGTCGACCCGCTCGTCCACATCATCGTCATCGCGGTCACCATTGTGCTGTTCGCGGGCGGCGTCCTCGCCATCGTTCGAATGGACGCTCCGCTGAGGGGACCGGCATGATCCGCGGCCGCGTCCGACACGTCGTGAAGCGGTACGGGCGTCGCTCAGCGATCGTTGACGTCACGCTGGACGTGAAGGAAGGGGAGGTCCTGGGCCTCGTCGGCTCGAACGGCGCCGGAAAAACAACGCTGCTCCGCATCATGGCGATGCTGCTGCGGCCGACCAGTGGCTCGGTCGAGGCGGTCTCTCGCGTGCGGTACTTCGCCGGCGAACACATGATGCCGCCATCGGTGGTCGCCCGGCGATGGCTCGCAATGTGGGGCGTGCCTGCGTCATCGGCCGATCATCGCAGACCGCTCGGCGTCCTGTCCCGCGGTATGCGCCAGCGCATCGGACTCGAAGCAATGCTGGGCGATCGCGCGGCCGATCTACTGCTGCTCGACGAGCCGTGGGAGGGACTGGACCCGGACGCGAGCCGCTGGCTGTCGGCGGAACTGCGGCAGCGCCGGGCCGCCGGCGCCGGAATCATCGTCTCGTCGCACCGCATGCACGACCTCGCCGACGTCTGCGACCGATGCCTGTTTCTCGACGACGGCAAGCTGAGTGGAGTATCGCTCTCGTCCGCGGAGCTCGCGCAGGCGGGCAACCGGTCCTCGCTGCTGTTCGAGACGTTCGACCGCGCAAGACAGCGATGATTCCGCTTCTGCTGATCGCCGCGCTCGCGTTCGAAGGACGGATTCCCGAGGGCATCGTGGATGACTGCCGCACCCTCTGGATCGACGCCGCAACCGGGGACTCTGTGCCCTGCAGGACGGAAGGACGCCACTGGTTCTGCGAACGACCCGACGGCGCGCGCGGAATCGTCGTGGCGATTGACAGCGACAGGGTCGCCGTAGCCGGCGGGGCGGGCGTGGATGGCATCGATCCGGCGCTGGCGCTGTGGGGACGGCTGGTGCGGGTTGAAGCCGTCATTGGGATCAACAACTCCGATGTGCATGCCTTGAGGCCGGAGCGATCGGCCGTCAGGACTCGGCTCCGGAGGTTTCGCCCGGTCCGCGACGCCGCAGTCCGCGTGCTGAAGCTGGACGAGGCAGTGTTCTGGGTCGATGTCGTTGGGGACATCGACCGCGACGCCTACCTGGTCTTCGAATCGGCCGAGGCAGGGCCTGCGCGTGTCACGACCAGTCAGCTGCGCCATGAGAGCGCGGAAACGCCATTTGTCATCCAGGCGCTTTCCGCCGCATCGTTCGCAGGGCTGGTTCAAGGTGCACATGAGGATAACGTCGCGTCGGCGACGGTGGACCTGCTGCAGCCTCTCGCAGTCGAGGCCCGGAAAGGCGAGGATATCGGTCCCGACACGCCACTCGTCGTTGTAGCGACGACGACCAGCGGAGCCGACGGATCGTTTGTGTTCGACCGCGTGACGCAGCCGCCGTTCCTTGTCATGGCTTCGTCTCCCTTTGGCCGCGGGTCTGCAGTTGTCGACGCAATTGGATTGCCGGTCGTGGTTCGGCTCGCTCCGGCAGCTCGAGCGCACGGACGGGTGTTGTGGAGTCATGTGCCGGTGCCTGGCGCGCGTGTTCGGTTCGTTCCCGCTGCCGCCGAGTGGATGTCGAGCGCCGACCCGTCAGAGCAACTGGTGGAAGAAACCGCGACCGGCGACGATGGCGCGTTCTCAATCGCGCTGCCCGAGAAGCA